>JAFSKJ010000074.1 GCA_017449025.1 Prevotella sp.
ATTCAGCCAGACCCATAAGCGGATAAAATATGAGGGCGGCTCCATCCTGAAGACAAACACGGAGTATTATTGTGTCGTTGCAACGCCAGAGGCGCTCAAGTCAAAGGACTACCAGGACCAGCCCAAAGAGCGGTTGCAGGAGCAGCGGGAGAACATAGAGATTCAGGACTCCTGCCTCCGTGCCTTCCGCTGGGGATGCACCTCCGCCCGCCATTGCTATCACAAGGAGAGCCACGTGCTGGATAAGGACACCGTGGTCTATGCATTAGCCCTCGACGGCATGGACGGAGAGCGCATTGAACTGCAAGGCGTAGACAGCTACCAAGACTATTCCGTAGGCTATCAAGCCGCACGTGCCGCAACCCTGAAGGTGAAAGGCACCAAGCAATACTCCATGTGGCAGATGCAATACATCACCCGCGAGGAGAAAGGCCGCGAGGAACCCTTCAACATGCGCCCGCTCAACGACTTCATCAAGCGGATGATGGAGAACGTGGACAGCGTGAAAGTGTATGAGACCTCCTACGAAATGACCCATGAGGACCTCGGCGGGAATCCCTCGATAGTCGGAGAATTTGCACCCGACGAGGATGGCACCTATAGCGGCAAGACAACAGGCCATCTCTACGTGGTGCCTGAATCTGCTGCCAAGGACGTAGAAGAAGGATTGCGCTTCTGCGTGAACAACGACTATCTGGGCCTGAACCCCAATCAGAAATTCTTTATCACGATGGATGAGAAGGGACTTGCCATAGGCAGGAACGAACCCCATACCTTCAGCATCAACGAAACCGTCAAGCACCAGTCGTTGCACGCCGAGCGGTCAGTAGACGGTCACTTTTACATCCTCGTCCTCGACGAGACCACCGGTGCCTACTGTCTCCCCCGCTGCTGGAAACACATCATCCGTATCAAGGACCACAAGGAGATTCTCATCCCTGGCGCTCACAAGCCCAACAAGGACGGATGGATAGAGATAGACTGACATTTTTTTGGAGGAAGTATGCGGTATTACAAATAAATTGCGTATCTTTGCACGCGTTAAACAATAAAACAGAGAGAATATGGAACAAGTGAGGACACCGTTGAATGCAGCTCAGATGGAATTCCTACAACTTCTGGGACGTATCAAGACAGAGGAGGAACTAAGCGAACTCCGAAAGGTGGTTTGCGACTACTACGCCCGCAAGATTGACGAGGAGATGGACCAACTCTGGGCTGAAGGAAAATGGGACAACGAGAAGAACGAGGCCATACTCAAAGAACATCTTCGCACACCGTACAAATATGCCAAATAGGAGAATTGTACTTGACACCAATTGCCTGCTTGCCTCTTTGTCGAGGCAGGGCTTTGCCTATCCTGTGTGGAAAGGCTTCCAAGAAGGGCGTTATGTTCTTTGCGTGAGTGCGGAAATTCTGGAGGAATACGAGGAAATCATTGCAGAGAAGACCACTCCCAACCTTGCCAAAAACGTCGTGGACTTGATTGTGAAGAGCGAGAACGTTGTGCAAGTGAATACCTACTACCATTGGAACCTCATCACTGCCGACCCCGACGACAACAAATTTGTGGACTGCGCCTTTGCCGCCGGAGCCACCTACATCGTGTCGGACGATTCACACTTCAACGTCCTGCGCGACATCACATTCCCCCAACTGCTGGTGCTCAGGCTGAAAGAGTTTCTGGAGACGCTACAGAAAGAAGACAAATAAAAGTAGAAAGACTATGAGCGGATAGACCGACGGACATAGAACGACATAATGAAGCGTTAAATTCATAAGGCGGGCGAGGATGGAAAAGCACATCCTCGCCCGCTTTTTGGTAGAAGAATAGCGTAGAATGAAGTTTTTTTGAAAAAGTGGAGATTCTGCGTAGCGTTTTGGCATTTTCATCGTAATATAAGTATGGAACGTCTGAAGTACATATCGTTGGTAGCAGAACTGCGGCAGATTGCTGTCAGGAGGGCTTTGGCGCTGCTCGACGATAAGGAAGATGCTGAGGACGTGGCCGGAGAAGTGCTGATAAGGTTGTGGGAAAGACATGAAAACCTGCGAGAAAACACTGACGAGGTGAAACGTCTGGCCGACACGATGGCAAGGAACCTCGCACTTGACTTGTTGCGACATCGACGACGGCATCCCATCCTGCGTTTTTTCTATAGGCAAGGGGACGACGATGAAGACACGGGCAACACTCCCGATATACCCGATTCGTTCACGCCACAGCATTATGTAGAGGACAAGGAGGCTGGCAGTATCGTCCAGAAAGCAATGAGCCAACTGCCATACAACTGGAGAAAAATCGTGGAGATGCGCGAACAGGAAGATATGAGCTTTGCGGAGATTGCCCAAGTGCTGGGAACCACCGATTCATCGTGCCGAGGAATGATGTCGAAAGCACGACAACGATTGTTACAACTAATCAACAAAATGACAAAATGATGGAACGAGAACGTTTTTATGCATACGAGAGCAGAGGGCGAGCTTGCTCGCACTATGCCGAGGCAAAGAAAACCTCGGATGAAATCCAATACATACAGAAACTGCTCGACAGTTACATGGCTGCTGAAACGGCCAAGGAGGAAGAACAGCTTCTTTCCGAGTATTTCAGCACCCACCGCGATATTCCGGCTGAGTGGCGCGAGTTCTCCATCCTGTTCAGAGGCATCAGGCAATATGAGCAAAAGCCATACGTTTCGTACAGGAGGACAATCATAAAATGGAGTGCTGCAGCGGCTATGATAGCTTTCGTTTTCGGAATAGGATTGTCGTTGCAACATCAGGAGGAAACGAGCAAACCATCGGATGCCATAGCCCAAGCGAAGGAAATACCGACACCTGTTGCCATAGAGCCGCAGCATGAGGCAATCGCGGAAGTGAAACCAACCATGGCAGAGATAACCCCAAAGCCGTCTCGCCCTGTCAGAACAGAAAAGTCGGCCAAACAAAAAACAAAGGATGTGGAACAGATGATGAAGCTACTTGATGAAGCCGACATGGCTTTCTCACAGGCTATGGTACAATGTGCCATAGACATTGAAGAGAGTATTCCGCAGAGTGAGGAACAGGAGGAAACAGACTGTGAAACCAATATAATCATTTAGAGCGTATGAGACACCTTTTAATTGTTACATTCATATTTGCTTCTACGTTGGTCGGGCATGCCCAGACACACGTCAGAAAAGCTATCGACAACATGTTGTCAGAACATCCCGAGTGGGTCGTCAACTCTGGGAAAAGTGAGTCTGCCATCAAGTCCGGCACACAATCGAATCGCATCTACGAGCTGTCGATAACCGACCTGGCGGCCATAGATTCCCTCCTGTCCGCCTTCGAAGCTGACAAGATGAATGGCTACAGCTACATACGCACATCTGCCGCCTATAATCAGGCCATGCAGAAACGTCGCCGGACCACCGTCACATTGCAGAACGGTGAGCGCTTGGAAAGCCATTCCACGGAATATAGCTTCGTGTCGCTGTCGGTTGTTGACTCAGGGAACAAGAGCTATCGAACCAACTATATTCTGAAATGGTATTTGCCAAAGGACGGCCGAGTGGAAGCGAAACTATACATACTCAATGGTCCAAGACCAAATAATCAATAACAAATAAACTTAAGAAGCGATGAAAAAGATTACAATGACCCTCATGGTGCTGGCCATCACATTGACGGCCTCAGCACAAAGCGCAGTAGATGACATCATCGGCAAACTGCTGAAAACCTATCCTAAGACCCCGTCACGGGAAATGGTTGACAAAGACCCTGCAACTGGGAAACTGCTTCGACACATCACGGAATACAGTTTCTGTGACATCAAGCAGCAAGACTTTGACCCTCTCGTCAATGCCTTACGCGATTCGCACAATGGATATTTCACAAACACCTACACCCGTACCCTTAAGCATACGCACAAAAGCGACAGCTGTGTTTACGAGCTTCACATGGCTGATGCAGACCCTGATTTCCGCACAGTCTATATCCTGCAGATCATGGGTAGTAATGCCGACCTGCATGTGCTCTACGGCAAGAAAACTTACAGCGAGTTGTTTACCAACTTCGACTACACCCCCGGCAAATACTACACCATTGTGAACAAAAGCACAGATGCAAAGCTGGGCCTGTCGTTTGACTACAACCTTCATGCCAGTGCCTATCGCGATTCCGTACCGTCGGGTCGTGGCCCCAACCGCATCGTCATCACCGACAAGAAGGTTTTCCGCTTTAAGTTCATCCCAACGGTCGTTGTTGACACGCGCTTCTCCGACACCGTGAGCGAGGACTGTTTCATTGTCACCGAAGATATGTTTGCCTTGGAAGACGGTTCTGAGACCACGGAGGGTCAGTGGCTCGTCTTCCGCTACCTCGACAAGAACAATCCCTATCAGCGGTGGAAACTGATAGAACAGAACGGCACGGTCACCATCATCAACAAAGCCACAGGCCGCTGTGTTGACTTGGCCGGAGGCGACATAAAAGAAGGCGCATCCATATTCAGCTACGACATCAACGACGACCCGCAAAGCAACGCCAACCAGAAATGGTTAATAGAAGAAGCGGAGTAGCCAGTAAGGAAAACCTAAAAACGGAGTTTTGATTTTCATAAGCTCAAAACGAGTTAGTAAATAATAGAACCCGGGACAGGCATGGGCCGCAGCGATGCACCCCATGCTTTTACCCGATAAGGACGAAACGAACAATGAACAAAAAAACTCATCCCCACACGTTCTTGGACGAGCCAAGCGTCTCCTTCGTCGCCGAGCGGTTTCTATGATGTGTCCTTCTTGCGTCCTTTCAGTAGCAAGCGTCTCCTTACGTCGCCGAGCGCCCGCTCGCCCAGTCGCGACGGGCGGCGGGGAGGTTTTCTTAGAAACAGCGAATAAGCAACAGGAAGTTTAACGTTTTCGTTAAGCCAAATGACCATAGTAAAGCTTGCTTTGACTATGGCATGGCGAGAAAACGAAGACGAAGTCAACCCTCAAACAGGAAAGGACGGTGAACGGCACAGAGAGAAAGACGGACAAAGACCTCGGCTCCCGCAGTCGGAGCCACGGACACATCAGAGATTAGAAACAAACGGGATTATTCACATCAAAAAAGAAACTATTATGACACAGAGCAGCGGCAGACGGAGGGCGCCAGCTACGTCGTGGGCGAGATGAAGGCCGCCCGCGCCGAGGCCGAGGGCCTGCTGGCCGACGTCATCCAGTACGTCAACGCCCTGCTCGTGGTCAGTCCCGACGCCGCCCTGAAGCAGACGGCCACCTACATCCAGCAGGACATGAACAAGACCGAGGCCCAGTATCAGCAGGGCCGCAAGCACGGCAAGGGCGACGCAAGCCGAGAGCAGAGCGAAACGAGTTTCGGCTCTGCCGAGGCGCAGCCCGCACTCGACGTAGTCAAGGGCGAGGACGACGGCGACGTGACGCCGGTGGAGCCGGAGGCGTAAAGAGGGCGGCCTGTCGGCGTAGAGCATTACAGCGGGCGAAGATGACAAAATCGGTGCATCTTCGCCCGCTTTCGTAAGATTTAACGCCATAATCGCACTATAAATGAAAATAATTGCTTACTTTTGCACCCAAAGAACAATAAAACGAAAGAGATTATGCCAGAGATTTGCCACTTCTACGGAATCGTCTTCACGATGTACTAGCCCGACCACAATCAGCCGCACTTCCAAGTGCGCTACAACGAGTACCGCGCCATCATCGACATTCAGACGGGCAAGGTGACGGGGCAGATGCCGCGACGCGCCCTGCGCCTCGTCTTCGAGTGGCTCGACCTGCATAAGGACGAACTCATGGAGAACTGGGAGCGCATGGAGAACGGCGAGACGCTGGCAAAGATTAACCCACTCGACTAAGCAATATGGAACAGGAGAATGATTCGATTAAGAGAGAGCAGAACAAGCAGGCTTGCTCTGCCGAACGTGAGAATCATGGCCATAATGGCAACATTCTGAAATGGGTCACAGCCGCCCGCGCGCTTGACGGCTACCGGCTGCACCTGACCTTCAACGACGGCAGCGAGCGCATCTTCGACTGCCTGCCGCTCATCGAGAAGTACCAGCTCTTTGCCCCGCTGCGCGACAAGGCCGTGTTCGACCGCTTCGACCTCGACGGCTGGACGGTCTGCTGGCTCGACGGCACCATCGACATCGCCCCCGAGCATCTCTATGAGCTGGGCGTGGCGGCGTGAATGTATTCACAAACGAAAACGAACAATGAGCGGATAGACCGAAGGACACTCGGAACTATCCGCTTTTATAAAGACAAACAATGAACATGAAGCAAATAATCATCACCGCACTGCTCGCCCTCGTTGCAATGGCGGGACAGGCACAGACTAAGGTTACAGGCCACGTCGTCAACGAACGAGGCGAGAAAGTAGAATACGTCAGCATCGGCATTGAAGAGGATAGCGTGGGCGTTATCTCTGACGCGCAGGGGCACTTCACGCTGACGATACCCGCAGGGCGCAGGGACGAACTGACCTTCACGCACGTTTCCTACCAGACGGCGACAATCCCCTACACGACTTACGCCGATGGACATGAACTGACCGTGACACTGAAAGACAAGGTAATCGAACTGGCCGAGGTCGTGGTCGGCAAGAAAAGTAAACCGCACACGCTGTCGGGTAAGTCGTGGGTGAGGACAAGTACGGCAGGTTTTCGTGGCAACTGCAAAGGCGATATTGAATGGGGGCCAATCTTCAAGAACAGGAAAGACTATCTGTTGACAGACATCATGGTCTCCATCGACAAGTGCGAGTACGAGGAATGCCTGTTGAGTTTCAACTGCTACGAGGTCAGGGACAAGAAACTTTATGGCGTCCTGAACAAGCCTATCTACAAGCGTGTCACCCCTGCTGACAACGGGAAAAATATCTACCTCAGCCCCGCGGAGTCCATCGTACTGAAGGGGAAGAAGAAATACTGCGTCACAATCTGTGTGGTTGACATGAAGGGCAATGGAAGTCTCTCTTTCCCTGCCAACTTCAAGAGCAGTTATGCCCGCCACAAAGTAAAGGGAAAAATGAAGAAAATCCCTGGCTGCCCGATGATTGTTGTGAAAGGATATGAAGTCGAATAAGAAACACGTTGTTTCTATGATGTGTCCTTCCCGCTCGTTCTGTTCTTTGCCAACAAAGCGGCCATAGGTCGAGCGCGCGACGTGCGGCGGGGAGAACCCCCTCTACTGAATATTCTCACCGTCAGCGACCATGACTGGGCGGCTGGTCGGGGATTTCAGAGGGAAATTTGGAAAGTTTAACGCCTGACGATGCAAGATTTCCAGCTTTTGGCGTTTAATAAAGTAGAACATTAACATCAAAAAGATAACGAAATGAAACAACTGAGATTCGTAATCCTCGCCCTCGCAGCCATCGTGTCGCTCGGGGCGACGGCACAAGAGGCACGAATAGATACCATCGTGCCCAAGTATTTAATCAACGGCTATTTCTTCCGTGAAATGCCGAAACTTCCTGATGCTGTGCCAAACGTGACACGGCTGAAGGACAAGGAAGGGAACAGCGTAGTAGCCATCGGGCTGAATGTCGATTTGCCCAAGTCGGTCATCCGCCAGGCCATCCCGCGTGAGCAGGTTCACAACGCCGACCAGTTCCTGAACGGTGTCAACATGATGGCAACGATGCAGGAACTGACACAGGCGAAGGTCAAGGCCGACGGCACATTCTACTCGCCCAAGGCCGGCGAGCCGTTCCCGCAGTTCAGCGAGAAGGATATGGACGGGCGCACATGGACGAACGACAGCGTCCGAGGCCGCGTGATGGTGCTCAACCTGTGGTACTCCGGCTGCGGCCCCTGTCGCGCCGAAATGCCCGAACTCTCTACATGGAAGGAGCAGTTGCCTGACGTGATGTTCTTCTCTGCCACCTACCACGATGCCGAATTAGCCAAGAGGATAACCGACAAGCACCACTTCACATGGACGCATCTTGTCGAGGCCAAGGACATGATGTCATGGATTGGTACCGAGGGCTTCCCCTTCACCGTCGTGGTCGATAAGCAGGGCATCGTCCGCCACGCCGTCCACGGCACGAACGAGGACAAACGTGCTGAACTGCTGGCAAAGATTAAGGAGGCTGACGCAGAATAGTTATTGCAAGCAATGAACAAGCAAACTTTCATTACCGCACTACTCGCTATCATCGCCACGGCTTCTATTGTGGCGCAAGACTTGATAAAGACCGCAACGTCTCCAATTAGTTTCTCGAAGAAAGACTTTGCTGACACCATCAAGATAAAGGTGATAGACGGGGCGGTCATAGTGCCTGTGGAGATAGAGGGGCAAACCAGTAACCTGCTGTTTGATACAGGCTCGCCCCTCGGACTATGGTATGGACAGAAAGAAGCCTGGATGAAACAGGGCACAACGGACAGCCTGACGTTTGGAGATGTCAACAAGAGAAGCCGCAACCAAATCATCTACCAGTTCCCAACCATCAAGATGGGAAATCTCCAGATAGATAATTATCCGATGATAGTGGAAGATGCGATGAGCGAGTTTGTATGCAACAGGTTTGACGGTGTCATTGGTTTCAATCTGGTCGGAAAGGGTCTCTCGTTTAAGTTGGACACGAAGGACAGTCTGCTGATTGTGACCGACAGGAAGAAGTTCTTTGCTGAGGAAGAGAAAGGGCAACCTACAGCCAAATACAAGATGAAGCGGGCATATTGTCCGTTGCTTTTTGTCGAGACGCCCGTCGGATGGATAGAAACGGTATTTGATACTGGTGCCATGAATAGATGGTTTGATCTGCCACAGGAACTGTTGGACCATTGGTTTCAGAAGAACCCCAAGAAGAGAAGACTTCTTGATGACCTGACGATACAGACAGACACCACCATCAATACGAGTGTGGGAATATACGGCATGTCCACAGATACGCTTGTGGGCAGATTTCTCCATTTCCCAAAGATAAAGATAGACAAACTGCCCATCAACGACCTTTACATCACTACAGCGCACCCGACTATGCTAGTAGGGAGTGCTGTTTTGAAACATGCCTCATTGATTATTGACGCTCCAAGAAAGCAGTTTGTGTTTGTTCCTCATAAAGGAAAGGACATCACGGTCGGCAACAGTGAAGCTGGCAGTGCCTCATTCATCCCATCAGAGGTTGGCGACACACTTGGAGTCCTCAAAGCTGTTATCCGCAAGGGGTCAACCGCTTATCAGAAAGGGATTCGTACAGGTGATTATCTTATAGAAGTAAATGGAATCCCTATAAAGGACATCTGTACTTATTTGCTGCTGGAGCGTAAAGACGAGGAATCCCTATTCAAATTCCGCAGTCCCGACGGTATGGAAAAGCTCGTGAAACTGAAAAGAACAAATTAGGCACTCATTATGAAGAAAACCTTTATCACCGCATTGCTCGCCCTCATCGCAATGGTTGCGAATGCTCAGCAGAGACTTTCCGTAAGGGATAGTCTCACGCAAGAGCCTATCGCATATACGAGTGTATGGTTTGGAAATGATACTGGCGGATATACGGACGAATCTGGAACGATAGAGATTCCTGAAGGAACAGAACGAATACGATTGTCGCACATTTGCTATGAGACGAAAAGTATGTCTATTGCAAATACCAGCGAGCGCACGGTGTTTCTTGTTCCCAAGAGCGTTAGTCTCGGAGAGGTCAGCGTCAATTCGAAAGCCCCTAAACGGATGAGAACCACAACGGTGGGCCTGATAAAAGAGAAGACTCAAACATGCCATCGTGGAGCCAACGGATTTGAGATGGCGTTGTTCATTCCCTACGACAGCACATGGACGGCGACTCCCTATATTCATTCCATCTTGGCAAGCCTCGATTATTCCACGCATTGGCTTATATTCACATCTATCAAGACTCCCATCTTTGCCAACCTTCGCTTTGACCTGCGTTTGCCTGATGCCCAAACTGGTGCGCCAAGAAATGAATCCATCATCAATGGTGGAATTATCATCCAACCCGACCAGAGGGTTGGCAAGGATGGTGTCAAGCTCGTTAATCCCATACCATTCCCAAAGACGGGTGTGTTCGTCGTGGTTGAATGGATTACCACAGCCAAGGTCTCTGAGTCGCACAGCCTTGTGCCTGCTCTCAACATGACCTTGAATGCCACGGAGAACCGAACGTGGAACAAGAAGACTTTCCGGGGCATGGACTGGATGCGGGAAGAGGACGAGCCAATCTGTCAGGACGAATCTGCAAGAGGGTTTTATAAAGGTAGAATCCCCTGTGCTAAGTTGGGGCTGTTAACGACAACCTGAACAATTTTTGACAACTTATCTGTGCCATGTGGCGGGCGAGGGCGCCCGCGTTCCTATGGGAAGCCAGCCATACTGCCGTACCTCTGGCATGGCAGTATGGCTGGCTTGGGAAACTTGAGTTACTTTACTCCGAGCTTCTGCTTGACCTGTGCGGTCAGGTCCGTAGAGAGTGTGGTGCTGATGTATGGTATGCCGGCGCCCATCTCCATGATGTAGACATATCCGCCAGCCTGGCCAATAGCCTTGATGGCATCGAGCACCTTGGTGGTGATGGCCTGCATCTTGTCCTGCGAAGCCTTGGCCAGTGCCTGCTGGTTGTCCTGATAGCTCTGCTGTATCTTCTGATACATTTCCTGCAGCTCGTTCTGTCGGCGCTGCTTGATGTTGTCTGGCAGTGTGGCCTGCTCCTTGTCGAAGGCCTCGCCCTTCTTCTGGAACTCATCGTTCATGGATTTGAGGTCGGCCTCGTATTGAGCCTGCAGGGCGTCTATCTCAGTCTTTGCCTTGGTGTATTCGGGCATGGCCTGGATTATTTCCTGTGTGTTTACATGGCCGAACTTGGCCTGTGCGTGTGCGGTGGTGAAGCCGCAGATTGCGCAGAGAGCGCAGATGATAAGTTTCTTCATTGTTGTTGTTATTATTTAGGATTATTAATTTGCGTAACCCAACTTGCCCAAGACTTCGGCAGATATGTCTATCTTGGGCGAGCCGAAGATGATGCCTGTGTCGCTGGCCCTATCGAGCACGAGCTGGTAGCCTCGCAGCTCTGAGATGTCCTTGACGGCATTGTATACCTCATCCTGTATTGGTGTCATGAGTGATGTGCGCTTCTTGAACAGCTCTCCGTCGGGTCCGAAGTACTTGCGCTTGAGTTCTGCTGCCTCTTTCTCTTTCTGCATGATGGCATCCTGCCGGGCTTTCTTCTGCTCTGCAGAGAGGAAGACCACCTCGTTCTGATAGTTCTTGTACATGGTCTGTGCCTCGGTGGTGAGGGCGTCGACCTCTGCCTGCCACTTCTTCGACACTTGTGAGAGCTGCTCGTTGGCGCGCTCGTATGCAGGAATGTTCTTGAGCACGTAGTCCATGTCTATCAAGGCAAACTTCTGGGCCTGTATCGACAGTGTCGATACGCAGAGGACAATAAGTGAAATAATCTTTTTCATAATTCTAAATTCTTTATTCTGTTGACGAGTTGACAAGTTGATGAGTTGTTAGAACTCCTGTCCGAGGACGAAGTGGAAGTTGGAGCCTCCGCGACTCCATCCGGTGCGGCTGAGCACCTTGTCGAAACCGTAAGCCCAGTCTATGCCCATGAGTCCTACCATTGGCAGGAAGATGCGCACGCCTACGCCTGCTGAGCGCTTAAGGCTGAAGGGGTTGAACTTCTTGACGGATGCCCAGGCGTTGCCTGCCTCGGCGAATGCCAGTCCGTAGATGGTGGTGTTGCCAAGCATGAAGGGGTATCGCAGCTCCAGTGAGAAGCGGTCGTAGGCATAGGCGTTGCCATATCCGGTGTAGAGGGAGAGCTCGCCTCCCGACTCGTAGGCTGCCGACTGTGAGATGCTGCCATTGTCGTAGCCGCGCAGTCCGATGGTTTCCTCGGAGTACCCGTAGCTGTAGCCGCTCATGCCGTCGCCGCCTACGTAGAATGTCTCGAAAGGCGACCGCTTGTTGTTGTTGTATGCGCCGAGGAGTCCCATCTCTATTCGTGTCATGAGCACGAAGCACTTCTGACCATTGGTGAGTGCGGTAAAGGTGCGTGTCTTGAACTTCCACTTGTGATACTCAATCCAGCGGTACTTGTCCTGCAGCTCGGCCTCGTATGTGGCCGACTTGTTGTTGGTGGCCAGCGACTTATAGTCCTTGCCATCCCAGAGCGACCATGGGGGAGTTACGGTTACCGACAGCAGGAACTCGGAGCCGCGGCGCGGGAACAGCTGGTTGTCGGTAGACGTTCTGGAGAGCGAGAGTCCGAGGTTTATGTTGTTGCAGTTGCCGTTGCTGATGAGGAAGTAGCCCCAGTCTCGCATCATGTAACGGGTGTAGCCGAGTGTTGCCGACAGCTGGAAGTAGTCGTCGGGCCATCGCAATCGCTTTCCCCATCCTATGCTGGCTCCGAACATGCGTATGGTCTTGTCGTCGTCGAGCATCGACTCATAGTTGTATGCATAGTTGTTGTAGTATCCGTATCCACCGTAGTAGCCATACATGGAGTTGAGCCATGAGCTGTTACGGTAGGTGCTTGAAATGTCGGACTGCTTTGAGTAGAACAGTCCCACGTTGAAAGCGTTAGGTCGCTTGCCTCCAAACCAGTTTGTCGAGTAGCTTGTTGAGAGTGAGCTGTAGTATGAGCCGTTGGTCTGGAAGTTGATGCCCAACTGCTCTCCGTCGCCTATGGGCATGATGCCTCTGTGCATCTTGTTCTTGCCGAAGAGGTTTCTCATGGAGAAGTTGTTGAGCTTGAGTCCTATGCGCCCGATAAGTCCTGTCTGTCCCCATCCGAGTGAGAACTCAATCTGGTCGTTTGACTTTTGCTCAAGCATCCAGTTGATGTCTACGGTGCCGTCGTCATAGTTCGGCAGCACCTTGGGCTCCACCTTCTCCGGGTCGAAGAATCCCATGGATGCAATCTCTCGCATTGAGCGCTGCAGTGCTTCCTTGTTGAAAAGGTCGCCAGGCTTGGTTCGGAGCTCTCGGCGTACAACCTCTTCGTAAAGGCGGTCGTTGCCGTATATGCGCACATGGTTGAGGTGAGCCTGCGGGCCCTCAACTATTCTCATCTCCAGATCTACGGAGTCTTCCACCACGTTAATCTCCACCGGCTCTATGTTAGAGAACACATAGCCGTTGTTGTAGTAGAAGTTGCCGGCAGCGTCCTCGTCTTCCCTCAGTCGTTTCTCAATGTGTCGCTGGTTGTAGATGTCGCCCTTCTTCATGCCGAGCACCTTGTTCAGGTTGTCGGTGGTGACCACTGTGTTTCCCACCCAGCTGATGTTACGCACATGGTACTGCAGGCCTTCGTCGATGCTGACGGCCACGTTGACATGTTTCTCGTCGGCATTCCATACTGAGTCTTCGAGTATTGCCATGTCGCGGTAGCCCAGCTCGTTATACTTCTCAATGAGCTGCTGCTTGGCCTCCTTGTATCGTTCGTCGGTGAATTTCTTTGCCTTGAACAAGTTGGCCAACTTGCCTGCCTCGTGCACCTTGCCGAAGGCTCCCTTAGTAAACATGGTGCCCTTGATTTTGTTGTCCTTAAGCTTGTTGTTGCCCAAGAGCATAATCCTGCGCACCTTCATCTTGGCCTTCTTGTCGATGTCTACGTCGAGAATCACCTGGTTCTTGCCCGTCACGTCGTCACGCTGGCGTATGTTTATCTCAGCGTTCTTGTAGCCCTTTGAGTCGAAGTACTTCTTAGCCAGTATCTTGGCTCGGTCAATCATGTTGGGTGTTATCTGGCTGCCCTTCATTATTCCGAGCTTAGCCTCCATGTCCTCTCGCTCCGACTTCTTGATGCCGTTGTATATGATGTCGCTGACGCGCGGCGTAAGGGCGAGGTGTATACATAGGTATACCTTGGAGCCGACAATTGAGTCGGCAGTGATTGACACCTTCGAGAAGAGTCCGTGTTTCCAGTATCGCTTCACGGCCTCTGTCACCTCCGTTCCCGGAATCTCTATCTCCTGTCCCACGGAGAGTCCGCTGAGTCCCGTGAGCACATAGTCCTCGTACCCCTCCACTCCCTCTACGGCCAGTCCGCCAATGGTGCATGTGCGCGGTGTTCCTGCGTATGAGATGTCGGGGTTGACAATCACGTCCTGCGCTTTCAAAGTGAAGAGTGAAGAGAGCTGCGCATAGCAATACTCGCTTCCTGTCCAGGCTCATCTTCGCCATATTGTTTATCGTTCTTTTCATCTTGATTATTTCAAAGCGGTAGCAAATTCTCCTTCTCCACCTGAGCCTCTGTCTTGCCGAAGCGGCGCTGCCTGCCCTGGTAGCTCTCTACGGCCTTGTGCAGGGCGGCCTCATCGAAGTCTGGCCAGTAGGTGTCGCAGAAATACAGCTCCGAGTAGGCTATCTGCCAAAGCAGGTAGTTGGATATGCGCAGTTCGCCGCCCGTGCGAATAAGCAGGTCGGGGTCGGGCATGAAGTTGGTACAGAGATGCTGGCTGATGGTATCCTCGGTAATGTCCTCGGCCCTGAGGCCGCCAGCGACAATCTGCCGCACGGCCTCGGTAATCTCCCAGCGGGCAGAGTAGCTGAGTGCCACCACCATCGTCATGGCCGTATTGCCTGCCGTATGCTCCTCGGTCTCGCGCAGTTTCTGCTGCACATTGTCAGGCAAACGCTTGACGTCGCCTATAACGCGGAAACGCACGTTGTTCTTCATGAAGATCTCGTCCTCAAGCGAGCTCAGCACCAGCCCCATCAGGGCCGACACCTCGTCGGCGGGACGGCTCCAGTTCTCGGTCGAGAAAGTGTAGAGCGTAAGGTATTTCACTCCCAACCTCACGCACTCCGACGTGATGCGCCTCACGACCTCCACTCCGGCCTGATGGCCGAAGCTGCGCTCCTTGCCCCTCTCTGTGGCCCAGCGTCCGTTGCCGTCCATGATGATGGCAATGTGCTGCGGAATATTGTTAGTCTCTATCATTGTTGCAAATCTTACATTTTGCCCATATATCGTATGTCAGCGACAGCCTGGCCACGCTGTAGCAGTCGGTGTTCTTGAACAGCCCCGTGCTGCGTATGCCGTAGGGGTCTTCCACCCCGTCGAGCTTGTCGCTGCCCGAGAAGTGCATGTTCCACTCCGCTGTCAGGTTCAGCCTGTCGGCAATTTTGTATTTCACTCCTGCCCCCAGCATCAGGTTGGCGGCTATTGCCGTGCCGTCGGAGTTGGCGTAGCTCACCCCAGCCCCCAAGGCAATAAACGGCGCGAAGCGCTTTGCTCCGTGGTACTCCTTCCCTGTGCCGTATGCCCGGAAGTTGTACTCGTAGCGCAGTCCGAAGTCGGCCATCTGGCTGTTGAACGTATACGCCGTGTCGCGGTATTCCGGATACCAGGTCTCCACATCTTTCGATGAGCCTTTCAGCTTGCCTATGCTCATTGTGGCCCCTATGGCCATTCTGGGGTTCATGCGGAACTTGGCCGTGATGGCTCCTATAGGCTGTGCGCCTTTAAGCAGGCTGCCGTTGAAGTCGCCCAGATACGTCACCATTCCCAGCCCGCCGCCTATCTCCATGCGGTATTCCGGTTCATCCTGTGCCATTGCCGTCAATCCAAACGTCAGATTGCAAACAACCGCCAGCACCGCTATCACAATCCTTACTCTTTCCACAGTGCAGTGTCAAAGGCTATGTTCTTCTGGCTTTTCCATACCCTGTCGGTTCCGGTTCCCGCTTTCCTCAGCCAGAGTGTTCCCTCGTTGTCAGTATACAGGTTTACAGCTCCGCTTGCACCGTCGGGCTTGCCGTAGTCGGAGGTCGCATTCCAGGTTATGCCCAAGTCCTTGCTCAGGTATATGGTGTCGTTGCTGCCGAAGGCCAGCACGCCGTCGCCCACCTTTGCCAGCGACACCTTGATGTTGGCCGGCAGCCGGTAGGGGTTGTCCTTGTCTTCAGACATGCAAACCCATCTGCCGCCATAGCCCCCATCGGAGCTACGGGCAATTTTGTGCCATACGCTCATGCCGCTGTCGTCGCCCTCCGATTTTCCCACCAACAGCAAATACTCAGCATTGCCTGCCTGTGGATAGTCCCAGCACGTCATGGCAGGCTCCGCCCCAGACTGCGCAGAGGGCAGCAGAGCCGCATCGCCATCCATCGGTTCCGTCGTCCACGTTGCGCCGCCGTCTGTCGACACCTTCAGCTCGCCATTGTAGATGGAGTACAGCCCCGACTGTGTCAGAGCCAAAGAGTAACCATGAGAGGTGAAAACAGTGTTTCCCGACCTGTGTGTGTCAAGCTCCGTGACTGTTGTTTCCGTCCACGCGAAACCCGTGGCCGACGTCTGCTTCACGTTAAGCGTCACCGTATAGTCGCGATACTGCTGCCCGTCGCTCGAGAACACCCTCACCGTCCGCGGGCTGCTGAAGTCTATGGAGTCGTTCGAAGAGTAGTAGAACAGCGAGTCGCTGGTAATCGACTTGAAGAAGACTACACCGCTATTCGTGGTGCTCATCGTACACAGCACGTGAGCCACGTCAGTGCCGTACGGCAGAGAGTCGCGGTTGAATATCCGGAAGTTCACCTGGTCTATCAGCATCGCGTATTTGCTGCCCGCAAAAGTCGTGGTGTATACCGAGTCTCCACCTTCCGACGAGGTGGTGTGCATATATCTGTTCAGCGTCCCAAGCGTGAAGGCGGTAACAGCCGTGTCGTCATATCCCACGGCTTTGTCGTCGTCGGAATTAAGGCATGAGGGCAGCAATAAAACAGCCGCTATCAGCCCCCACATTACATGGATAGTACGTCTCATATTCCAGTAATTACGAAATTTGGCTGCAAATTTACGCACAATTTCCCAATTAGCGCCCTTTTTCTCACCTTTTTAATTTAAATTATAGAATTTTGAAGGTGTAGAGTGTAAATAATAAGCCCCCCTCTTACCCCCCTTGGGGGGAGGTCAAACAGTTCCTCCCCCAAGGGGGAGGTTAGGAGGGGGCTTCAATCAGTTTCAGAAGCCTGTCCACCGCCTCCTCCTCAGGAATGTTTTTCTCTATGCACTCCTTACCGCGATAGAGCGATATTCGCCCGCGTCCGGCTCCCACATATCCGTAGTCGGCATCGGCCATCTCACCCGGTCCGTTCACTATGCAGCCCATGATGCCAATCTTCAAGCCCGCCAGATGGCTTGTGGCAGCCTTTATCCGGGCAATGGTTTCCTGCAGGTTGTAGAGCGTGCGCCCGCAGCCCGGACATGATATGTATTCTGTCTTGGTGAACTTGATGCGGGCAGCTTGAAGTATCGAGTCTTCCAACTCATGTAGGGTGTCCTCACTCCACCTTCCGTCTTCCGCCTTCAGCGTGAGCTTTCTCGCCTTCCCATCGATGAGCAGTGCACCCACGGCCATGGCAGCCTTCAGTTGCAGCGTCTCAACATCGGGAGCGTCTATATCAAGCACTATGGTGTCGCCCTTGATGGCGGCCTCGGCATCGTGGCGCAGGCGCGTGCACTCTGGTATCAGCTCCACCAGCTTGCGCGCCACGGGTATCTCGCGTTCCGGCTCTTCCGAGAGGCTCACGCGGATGGTGTCGCCAATGCCCTCGGTAAGCAGCGCCCCTATGCCCAAGGCCGACTTTATCCTGCCGTCCTCGCCCTCGCCTGCCTCTGTCACCCCGAGGTGCAGCGGATAGTGCATGCCCTCGGCGTCCATGGCCTTCACCAGCATGCGCACCGAGTTCACCATCACCACGGTGTTCGATGCCTTGATGCTGACGACCACGTCGTCGAAGGCCTCGCGGCGGAAAATCCTGAGAAACTCCATGCAGCTCTCCACAATGCCCTCCGGCGTGTCGCCGTAGCGCGACATTATGCGGTCGGACAGCGAGCCGTGGTTCACACCTATGCGCACAGCCGTCTTGTGCTGCCTGCAAATATTTATGAAAGGCACCAGCCTCCGCTCTATCCTCTCAAGCTCATTGGCATATTCCCCGTCGGTATACTCCAGACGTTTGAACGTGCGCCCCGGGTCCACATAGTTTCCCGGGTTTATGCGCACCTTCTCGCAGTAGAGCGCCGCCACCTCCGCCGTGTGGGCCGTGAAGTGCACGTCGGCCACCAAGGGCTGCCAGTACCCCTCCGCTTTCAGCCGTTCGGAGATGTTCCTCATGTTCTCCGCCTCGCGAGAGCCCTGCGTGGTGAAGCGCACCAGCTCACCCCCCGCATCCATTATGCGCTTGGCCTGCGCCACGCAGCCCTCCGTGTCGTTGGTGTCCACAGTGGCCATCGACTGTATTCTTATCGGGTTGTCGCCCCCTATGGCTATGCCGCCCACATGGCAGACCTCGGTCTGCCTCCTCTTCACACTTCCCATGGTTCTCTTTTTTTTAACGTTTCATTTTCCCTTTCTTACTAAACTCCGCCGCAAAGGTAGCAATAATATGCCAACCAGCCAAAACTCCCAAGCCCTTTTTGCCATTTCATATGACCAAAAACAAAAAAAACCACATAATTCTTGGAGGATTAGGAATTATTGACTATCTTTGTGCCAATAAAATGTAAATGCATAACGAACAAAGACATGAAAAGAGCGATATTTTTACTGGCATGTATAGCGGGCTTACTGGATGTGCAGGCGCAGTTGCCCAAGACCACCTTGAAGGACATTAACGGCAAGGTTGTCTCTACAGATACTCTTTCTAATCAGGGCAAGCCCTTTATCATCGATTTCTTTGCCACTTGGTGCAAACCCTGTAACCGTGAGCTGGATGCCATCAGCGAGGTGTACGAAGAATGGCAGCAGGAGACGGGTGTCAAGATCATTGCTGTGAGCCTGGATCAGGCTCATAATACCAACAAGGTAAAACCTCTTGTTGATAATCATGGATGGGAGTACGAAGTGCTGCTGGACCCTAACGGCGAATTGAAGCGTGCTTTCGGAATACAGATGATTCCTTACGTGCTCATTGTTGACGGGCAGGGCAATATAGTCTACAAGCATCAAGGATATACTGACGGCGACGAGGAGGAACTATTAAGTGTGCTCCGCAAACTGTAGGGACTTACGTTATGTATGTCCGCAAGGTAATTAAAAACACTATGAAAAAAGGTTTGTTATTTCTGGTTTTGGGAGCATTGTTCGTCAACGGTCAGCCCACGTTGGCACAAGTCCGGCTGTCGGGAAGCGTTCAGAGCGACATCCTGCTGCCAGGCGACGACGAGCGTACCGGTGCCTACAAGACCGAGGACTTGCTTACCAATACATATCTCGAACTGATGCTGCAGAGCCAGAATGTAGATGCAGGCGTAAGGATGGAGTACCTTGAACATCCACTTCCCGGATTCGAGAACGAATTCAAGGGCTGGGGCGTGCCGAACTTCTGGGTGAAGGGGCGGCTGGGCTGTGCGGAGCTGACGGCAGGCACTTTCTACGAGCAGTTTGGTTCGGGCTTCATACTCCGCACATACGAAGAGCGCTCGTTGGGCATCGACAACTCCCTGTTAGGCGGGCGGCTTGTGGTCAAGCCTGCCAATGGCGTTACCATCAAGGCACTTAGCGGCAGGCAGCGCCGATATTGGACGTGGAACAAGGGGCTGGTGAGCGGTGCCGACGTGGAACTGCATGTAGACGAATGGCTTCAAACGCTTAAGAAGGGTGGTACGAAGCTGATGTTGGGAGGCTCATGGGTGAACAAGTATGAAAAGAAGGAGGACATTTTCGCCTCTCTTACCTATAAATACAACCTGCCCGAATTTGTAAACGCATGGGACGTAAGGGCAACGCTGGCAAAGGGGCACTGGAGCCTTTTGGCGGAATATGCCCAGAAGACACAAGACCCATGTTTCGACAATGGCTTCAGCTATGAGAAGGGTACGGCTGCCATGTTCTCTGGCTCTTACTCGAAGAAAGGCCTCAGCCTGCTACTACAGGCCAAGCGCAGCGAAAACATGTCTTTCCGCAGCCGACGCTCACAAATAGGCACCTCTTCATTCATCAACCATCTGCCTGCCTTCACTCAGGACCAGACATACGCGCTGGCTGCCCTATACCCCTACGCCACACAGCTTGCAGGCGAGTGGGCGTGGCAGGCTGAGGCGGGCTATAACTTCAAGCGCAAGACAGTGGTGGGAGGCAAGTATGGCATGAACGTGAAGATGAACTTCTCGCACGTGCGGTGGGAGGGCACCACCTACTATCAGGATTTGGACTTGCAGCTGTCGAGAAGGCTGAGCAAGGACTTCAAGCTGAACCTGATGTACATGAACCAGCGGTATAACAAGACCGTCATTGAAGGCGAGGGTAACACTGTGCGCTCCAACATCTTCGTTGTCGACGGCCTTTACCAGATAGCGCCCAAGGTGAAACTGCGCAGCGAGCTTCAGTATCTCACCACACCCGACGACGAGGGTGACTGGTCGTTCGGACTTATAGAGCTGTCGCTGGCACCACGTTGGATGTTCACGGTAAGTGACATGTGGAACAATGGCGGCACTAAGACACACTACTATCAGGGGCTGGTTACGTTTAACATCGGCTCGCATCGCCTGCAGGCAGGCTACGGCAGAACACGCGCGGGCTACAACTGCTCAGGTGGCGTCTGCCGCTTTGTTCCTGCCACCAAAGGATTCACACTCTCATATAACTATAACTTCTGAACGAATGATTACTTTCAAGACATATATCATCATGTTTCTGACCGCACTGACAGTTGTGGCTTGCAGTCATATTGACGAGAGCGAGCGGCTCATATACGTCAAGCCAGAGCCGGCAAAGAGGTGCGTGCTGCTGGAAGACTTTACGGGGCAGAGGTGCGTAAACTGTCCCACAGCGACTGAGGTGATAGAACAGCTTCAGCAGATGTATGGCGACTCCGTCGTCATTGCCGTGGGAATCCACGGCGGGCCCTTGGCATTCGCGGGAAATGACAAATATGAGGGCCTGTCCACAGATGAGGGAGACACATATTATAAATATTGGAATCTGGAGTACCAGCCCGTGGGATTAGTTGACAGGCATGGAGCTTTAAACTATACAGACTGGATACAGGCCGTCAAGGAGGAACTGACAAAGACAGCCCCCGTAAAGATGGAGATGAGCGCAAAGGCTGAGTCTGGACTCATCACACTTGAGCTTGAAGAGACAGGTATCGACGGCACTACGGAAGGAAAACTGCAGGTATGGGTGATTGAAGACCGGATTGCAGGCCTGCAGATGATGCCGGACGGAACGGCCAACACTGCCTACCAGCACAATCATGTGCTGCGAGCTGTTGTCAACGGGCTGTGGGGCGATGACTTCTCTATCGGCGAGGGCGAGAAGAAGTCACAGGTGATGACCAAGGCCATTGAGAAGGGATGGAATGTTAAGAACCTGAGTGCTGTGGCTTTTATATATAATGACCAGGGCGTGCAGCAGGCCGTGAAAGCCAAAGTGTCGCACTGACTGTAAAAAGATAACAAACAAATAAACTTAAACCAAAATCATTATTGCTTATGAAGAGATTTTTACTTGTAACGATGGCCTTATTCTCCTTCGTGGGATTGACGGTCAAGGCCCAGTCGTTTGAATTCCAGTATCAGGGCAAAAGCTTAGAAGACGGTGCCACTGTTACGATAGCTGCTGAGGAGAACGCCTTCGGTGAGCTGTCGTGTGAGACCAATCCCAGTGCCAATCCCAACAACGGTTTGGTGTTGAGGGTTCCTGATGATTATGACAAGAATGCACGTGCCAGACTTGAGATTCTGCACAACACGCTCAACGCTTCTGTTATACAGTGGTGCATGGGAGGTGAGTGTACCATTTTCGGTGTCAAGCCCTTCCTGTCAAAGACATTCGAAGCAACGGGTTACGACCAGGTTCTGTTCGATGCTTCAAGCATAAGTGACACCGGGTACCTGATGGCGGAATTGTCTGTGACATTACAGTCAAACACTATTCGCGTCTATATACAGTTTACGAATGGAGACTCTGCTGGTATCAATGGTATTCAATACGCCTCAGAACCCAGAAACGTCTATAGTCTGAGCGGACAGATTGTGTCAAGTGGCATTGCTGGGATGAAACCACTCCCTGCAGGAGTCTATATTGTTGGAGGAAAGAAATATATCATTAACTAATTTAAATATCATTCATTATGAAAAAGCACCTTTTACTATTATGCGCCATTACCATGATGGCTCTATCAAGTAATGCCCAAAGCAAGCAGATTTGGTGGGGCTATTTTAACGAGAGTGACGCCAGCAACCTCGAGTATTCAGGATATCTTGGCTATAGTCAGGCCTGTACCATCGATGCAGCCATTTTTATTCCCGCCAACCATCCTATTGCTGGTACTGGTAAGATTAAGTCCGTCCGGTTTTGGTTGGGAGACGACCTGTCATGTATTAATGGCGACTTGACCCTGTGGATATCCGAAAGTCTTCCTACTGACATTTCGTCAGCTGATTATACTCAGAAAGTTTCAAAGTGGACCTTAAGCAGTAGAAAGAACGAGATACAACTGAACAATTCTTATACCATAAATAATAAAGGAATATATATAGGTTACTCTTTCCCCATAAACTATAAGTCGTATCCAGTAATGGGTGGTGGAGAAGATGTGGCCAATTCTTTCTATTACCGAGTAATGGGGAGAGAATGGGAGAATTTGAGTGAAAAGGGTAACGGAAGCTTGGCATTGCAAGTCTTACTTGATGGTGTTACACTAAAAGACAATTATGTGAGCCCCTCTGATTTCGGGACATCGTATATTCTTAAAGGCCAGACTATCAATGTGCCGATAAAAATAACAAATTATGGTTCCCAGCCCGTAACGTCAATATCATATATCATATCGACTAATGGCGTTGCCTCTGCAGAACAAACGCTTTCGGTGCAGAGCCTGGCTTTCAATACGAGTACAAATGTAAGCATTCCATTATTATCAGACGCGGAAGCCAAGAAATATGTGAAGACATTTACAATCACAAAGGTGAACAACGCTGCAAATGAGGCAACAGACAATACGGCTTCCGGCAGCCTGGTCACCATTGTCGAGAAGCCTGTGGTGGTGCCCGTTGTGGAGGAGTTTACCGCAACGTGGTGCGGGTGGTGCCCTATTGGATTTGACGGCATGGAGAAAGCTAAAGCCGAGTTTGGCGATAAGGTTGTTTTAATAGCAGTACATTGTAGAGATCAAATGTCAATAGCTGATTATGCGCCTATAGCAGGATTGACTTCTACTTATCCGAATTCAATAATCAATAGGGAACAAACAACCTATCCTTCTGCTTCCGGTTTGAAGTACTATATTAATCAGCAGCTGAGCAATAAAATTTCCGTGGCAGAGGTTCAGGCTAAAGCGGTATGGACGAGTGCAGCAAAAACCTCTATTCTGATTGGCGCAAATACCACGTTTGCCTACTCAGAAGACAAGGGAGACTATGGACTGGCTTACGCTCTTATTGAGGATGGACTGACAAATTCTGCTTGGGGACAAGCAAACAACTTGAGCAAGAAGTCGGGTTATGAGAGTTACTCTTTCTGGTATAATTCCTCCTCAGAGGTTTATGGCTTGAACTTCGATAATGTGCCAGTAGCCGCATGGAATATTGCCAAGGGTGTAGACGGTTCTGTAAGCTCGAGGATAATAGAGGGGTATACTCAGAGTTTCAGCTACGAAGCAGACATACAGGACAAGAGTCTTATTCAGGACAAGTCGAAACTCAGGATTGTTGTCATGTTGATAGATCGTTCTACAGGCAAAATCGTAAATGCTGCACAAACAAATATTGCCGAGCCTGGCACAACTGCTGTAGATGGTATATACAGCTCTGTCAACGTTGGTGAAACGGGAAGATACGGCTTGGACGGCCGCAAGATGGATACTCCTCGTCGTGGTCTGAATATCATCCGCATGGAAGATGGTTCGTTCAGGAAGGTAATGGTTAGGTAGGCCGCTTCTTCCGGAAGAAGGCTTGCATGAGCCGGCGGCATTCCTCTTCGAGAATGCCGCCGGTTACGCTTGTCCTGGGGTGGAGGGCACGGGGTGCGAAGGCTTGGTAGCCGCGCTTCTCGTCGCGGCAGCCATAGACCACGCGGGCGAGCTGCGACCACGCGAGGGCGCCTGCACACATGACACACGGCTCCACAGTGACGTAAAGGGTGCAGCCGGTGAGGTACTTGCCGCCCAGCGTGTTGGCTGCTGACGTGACGGCCTGCATCTCGGCGTGGGCGGTGACGTCGCACAGAGTCTCAGTCAGGTTGTGGGCGCGCGCCACCACCCGGCCTGCGGCAACAACCACGGCGCCGACGGGTATCTCGCCCTCGGCTATGGCACGCTCTGCCTCGGCTATGGCCATGAGCATGTAGCGCTCGTCGGCCTTGGCCTGCTCTTCAGGGGGCAACTTCATTTACGCGTCAGCTTTTCCCAATGTACTTGGCAATGGTGTTGAGACAGTTCTCGCTGCTCACGGGCTTGGAGAGGAAATCGTCGCAGCCGGCCTCAAGGGCGAGCTGCCGGTCGCTGTCGAAGGCGTTGGCGGTGAGGGCCACGATGGGAAGCTGGGGGGCGAACTCCTTGATGGCCTTGGTGGCCTCCATGCCGTCCATGACGGGCATCTTGATGTCCATGAGTATAAGGTCTATGCCGCCTTTCCTGGCCATGTCTACTGCCTCCTGACCGTTCTTGGCACGAACGAACTGATAGTCGCGCTTGAGTATGTAGGTCATCAGGATGAAGTTGCTGTCGTTGTCTTCTGCTACAAGTATTGTCTTCATAATGTTTTAGTTTAAAAAAGTGAGTCCTATGGTTGGGTTTATGGTGTGCAAATGTACGCATATTTTCCGACATCTCCAAATATTTTTCTGTTAATACGCATTTTTTTTCTTTCTTTGCTTGTGTTTACGGGGAAAAAAGTGTAATTTTGTGGCCACTTAGAAACCATTGACACTACTAATTATGAAAAAGCTTATCACACTATCACTGTTGGCGGCGAGCCTCACGGCTTCGGCGCAGTCGCAAGTGCTGGACGTTAAGGCTGCCAAGCTTGGCGCCCCGGTGCAGTCTACCATGTACGGCATCTTCTTCGAGGACATCAACTATGCGGCCGACGGCGGCCTGTATGCCGAGCTGGTGATGAACCGCTCGTTTGAGTTCCCAAACCATTTTGCAGGATGGGACATCTCGGGCAAGGTGATGCTGTTGTCCGACAGTCCTTTCGACAAAAACCCTAACTGTGTGCGGTTGGCTCCTTCGGGGCACAGCGACAAGCACACCATGATTGAGAACCACGGATTCTTCGGCATGGGCGTGAAGGGCGGCGAGGACTACCGCTTCTCCGTATGGGCACGTGTGCCAGGGGGCGGCAGTGCTAAGCTGTGGATAGACCTGGTGGACAACGCCACGATGGGTGACGACCAGAAGATAGGCAACGCCAGCGTGGACGTGAGCGGCAAGGAGTGGAAGAAATACACGGCCACGATCAAGGCCAAGCGCACCGTGGACAAGGCTCACCTGCGGGTGTGGGGCGACAGCAAGGCTACCACCGACCTGGACCACGTGAGCCTCTTCCCCGTGAAGACATGGAAGGGACGCGAGAATGGCATGCGACAGGACCTGGCACAGGCGCTCTTCGACATGCACCCGGGCGTGTTCCGTTTCCCCGGCGGATGCATAGTTGAGGGCACCGACTTGGAGACGCGCTATGACTGGAAGAACAGCGTGGGACCGGTGGAGAACCGCCCGCTGAACGAGAACCGATGGCACTACACCTTCACCAGCCGGTATTTTCCCAACTACTACCAGAGCTATGGGCTGGGCTTCTTCGAGTTCTTCCTGCTCTGCGAGGACTTTGGCTGCGAGCCGCTGCCGGTGATCTCATGCGGACTGTCGTGCCAGTTCCAGAACCCCGACCCCACGAAGCCGGGTGTGCACGTGCCCCTCGACCAGCTCGAGCCGTATATACAGGATGCCCTCGACCTTGTGGAGTTTGCCAACGGCCCCGTGGATTCTAAGTGGGGCAAGGTGCGTGCCGACATGGGCCACCCCGAGCCTTTCAACCTGAAGTTCCTCGGAGTGGGCAACGAGCAGTGGGACTACGATGAGAAGCACGGCGGCTTCGGACCTGTCTTCACTGAGCGACTGAAGAAGTTCTCGGACGCCCTGCGCAAGAGGTATCCCAACCTGAAGCTCATAGGAACCACGGGACCAAACAGCGAGGGCTGGGACTTCGACCTGCTGCAGCCACGCATGAAGGAGCTGAAGGTTGACCTCTACGACGAGCACTACTACCGCAACGAGCAGTGGTTCCTCAGCCACGGACTGCGCTACGATGGCTACGACCGCAAGGGTCCCCGCGTGTTTGCCGGCGAATATGCATGCCACGGGAAGGGGAAGAAGTGGAACCACTTCGAGACATCACTCTATGAGGCGGCACACATGACGGGCATTGAGCGCAATGCCGACATAGTACACATGGCCACATACGCTCCGCTATTCGCACATGTTGAGGGGTGGCAGTGGCGCCCGGATGCCATCTGGTACGACAACCTGCGCTCGTTCAAGTCGGTGAGCTACTATGTGCAGCAATTGTTTGCCACGAACAAGGGCACCAACGTCTTGTCGCTGACCATGCAGGGCAAGCCTGTGGCAGGGCAGGAGGGGCAGAACGGGCTCTTCGCCTCGGCTGTGTTCGACAAGCAGACGGGCGAGGTGATTGTAAAGGTGGTGAACACATCGAAACAGGAGCAGCCCATCACCATTAACCTGCAGGGACTCAAAGCTGCCGGCACAGCCCAGACCATCACACTGAGCCACAATGGCTCGATGGACGATGAGAACACCTTGGACAATCCTGAGAAGATTACGCCCAAGACGGGCACGGCTCCGGTTACAGCCAACAAAAAGAACGCCGTGGTGACCGACCAGCTGCCGCCCATGACCTTCCGTATCTATAAGATAGCGAAAGGTTAGGCTGGAACAGTGACACCATGAGCAATTGGGGAAGGAAACTGACGATACTCCACCAGCGCATAGCCGAGAAATGGCTCTACCGCTGGGGGTACAGGTGCTGCCTGAAGCAACAACAGCGCTACATGGCCAAGCTGAGGGCGCAGCAACGCCCAGTGAGGGTGGTCTTCGTGGCTCTGAACGTAGCCATGTGGAAATACCAGGGACTGGTTGACCTGCTGAAGGCCGACCCGCGCTTCAAGGTCGTGGTGGTGCTCTCGCCCGGCATCACCTACAAGCCTGAGCAGCGGCTGCGCGACCTGCAGCAGATGCGACAGTTTTTCAGTATGCATGAGGTGGACTTTGTGGACTGGAGGATAGAGGACGGCGCACAGCCCGTGGACATACGCCGAGAGCTGAAGCCCGATGTGGTGTTCTACATGCAGCCATACCACGGCAGCTATCACCCCCGCCACTGCTTCCTCCACTTCACCGACCGCCTGATAGCCTACTCGCCCTACTCCTACCTGCAGGTACAGGTACCCTACAACTATGACAACGTGATGCAGAACGTGGCGTGGCGATGCTATTATGCCAACGACTACCACGTGGCCGACGCCCGGCGGCTGGCTCGTAATAAGGGGGTGAACGCGCTGGCAGTGGGATATACCAGTGCCGACGAGTACCTGTCGGGCGAGACCGAGAACAAAGGCGGGGCGGAAAGCGGGGCTGCCACGCCCGCAGCCGTCAAGACTCTCATCTGGGCGCCTCACTGCACGCTGGCCAACGACGGCTCGGCCTTCTCGCGCTCGAACTTCCTGATGATGGCCGACTACATGGTAGGCTTGGCGCGGCGACATAGCAATGACCTGCACATAGTGTTCAAACCTCATCCCGGACTGCTTACGGAGCTGTATATGCATACGGAATGGGGAAAGGAGCGTGCCGACGAGTACTACGGGCTATGGCGCTCTATGGAGAACACGTCGCTGGCCGACGGAACCTTCATCGACCTCTTCCGGGAGTCGGATGCCATGGTCCACGACAGCGGCTCCTTCGTGGTTGACTACCTCTACTTCAACCACCCCGTCATGTATGTGTCGCAGAACATAGAGCGGGCCAAGGGCTATGTCAACGAGCCAGGCCGCTGTGCCTACGACGCACACTATATAGGCCGCACGACTGCCGACGTGGAGCACTTCGTTGACCAAGTGGTGCTCTCCGGCCATGACACCATGGAACCCGTCAGAAAGGCTTTCTACAACCGCTTCCTGAAGCCGCCAGGCGGACACACAACCGCCCAGAACATCTACGCCGACATGGTGAACACTCTATGTCTGCGCTAATCCCTCATCGCCACGGCCATACCATCCGCGAAGATTGTCCTTCTACCCCCCCTATTATGCCAACACACGCAAGAGCCTGGTGAAGTCGCCAAAGCTCTATTTTTGCGATACGGGACTGGCCTGCTATCTGCTGGACATTGAATCGCCGGAGCAACTGACCAGTGACAAGATGCGCGGCCCCATGTTCGAGAACTTTGTGGTGATGGAGGCCCTCAAGCACAGGTTCAATGCTGGACGTGAGAGCTACCTTTCCCAGACGGGAAGTGTAAGACTGTCCATTTCTGGACACCACGAGTGTCCGGAAATGGACACTTCGTTTTATGCCATTGCTGATTATCAGTAGGTTGCGAGTTTGGCACGGTTTTGGCATGTAGAAAAAGGGAAATTGGTGGTTTAGGGGATTGGTCGTTTAGTCGTTTAGGACTGAGCAACAATGTAAAATCCCCAATCTACCAAACGACCAAATAACAAAACGACCAAAAAGGTTA
>JAFSKJ010000075.1 GCA_017449025.1 Prevotella sp.
ATGTATGACACTATATGATTTCCGCTTTCGTACCACCAAGACGCTGAAAGCGTCTACGCTCGGTAACCGCAGCATCCGAAGGACCTGCGGGCAGACAGTGACCGCCGGAACGCACTAAAGAAAGAGTGGCACATCGGAAGGACCTGTATATCCGTGGCGGAAAGAAGGTTGTGAGGTAATCTATAGGAAGACGATGCCAGAGGCATCAGATAGGAGTAGCCAGCCATACAGCCGTGCCAGAGGTACGACGAAATGGCTGGCTACTCCTATCATGCCCCTCTGGGGCATTGAGGTGCGGGCGGGCGAGGGCGCCCGCGTTCCAGCATATTCACGCGCGTGTACGAGATGACACATAGGAACGCGGGCGACCTCGCCCGCCCCGCTTACACAGATAAGTTGTCCAAGTTGTCATGGTTGTCGTTTACATCCCCTCTGGGGCATTGTAAATTATTCATAAAAATGCCGTGAAACATTGGCCTCATCCGTAGAGTGGCACTTTACGACCGTAAAGTGCCACTTAATTTCAGAAAAGTGCCACTTTAGCTCCGTAGAGTGCCACTCTACGGATGAGGCCCAATGTTTCACGGTAGAAAAGTATATTTGCAAGTCGGCTTAACACACATTTTTGCAAATGTGCGGGCGTGGGCGCACGCGTTCCAAATTTATGAAAAGACAGCTTGTTTGGCTGCTTGCAGATTATTTGGGAAACTGGATGGTGAAGCGGGTGAGGTGGTCGTTGGGGTCGGTGAGCAGGCTGAACGTGCAATGGTGCGCGGTAAGGATGTCGCGGATGAGCAGAAGCCCGAGGCCTTGGCCTTGGGGCTTGGTGGAGAAGAAGGGGGTGAAGAGGTGTGTGGCCACTGCCGACGGGATGCCATGGCCATTGTCGGCTATAACGAGTCTTGAGGGGACGGAAGAGGTGATGGCTACCAGGCCTCCCTTTTTGCCTATGCTTTCCACGGCGTTCTTGACTATGTTGATGAGCACTTGCTGGAAGAGAACGGTGTCGAGATGTACGGGTATGGCTTGGTCGGTGAGACTGAAGCGGATTTGGACGTTTGCCTGAGTACACAGGTTTTCGAGGAAGGGACGACAGGCCTCCACCTCCTCGCTGAGGTCGCAGAGCTGTAGTTGCGGTTGTGGAATCTTAACTACTTCGGCGAAGCGGGTGACGAAGGCAGAGAGGGCGGTGAGGCGCTCAACAGCCTCTCCCCCGAGGCGACTAATGATTCCCGCCACACTGTTGTTCACCTCGTGGGCAATCATCCGAATGACGCGCTCGTAGGCCGCTTTCTCGGCAAGGCGAACCTCGGAGGTCAGCGACTCGATGAGGAAGAACGGGTGCTGGAAACCATGGTCGGGGAACGACAGGTGGCTGATGCGGAAGAGCTGCGGCTCGCCGGGCAGGCGCACGGTGGTGGTCTCGCCAAGGGGCAGTGCGCGGATGACTTCTTCAACGCTGGGCGACAGCATTTCGCGGGCAGCGGGATTCATAGTTGTGATGTTGCCGTCCAAGTCGCACTGGATGACCCCCATCGGCGAGGCCTCAATGAGAAGATTGAGGAAGGTGTATTGCTCTTCAAGCTTGAGATGCTCGCTGCGGATGCGGGTCAGCAGGTTGTTGAATGTGCGTACAATGATGTCTGTCTCATGCTGCCCCGACGGTGCTAAGCGTGTGGTGAGGTCGAGGTCGCGCACCAGTTCGATGCCGCCAATCAGGGTGTCGTAGGGACGGATGGTCTTGCGGTAGAAATGCCACAGGTAAATAAGCAGCGCGACTACGAAGCCCTCGGTGACGTAGAACAGCGTGGGATGGCTGCGGAATGTGGCGAAGAGGGTCACGACGGCCATCAGGACGATGCCAACGGCAAGGAGGAGGAAATAATGCTTCAGCTTCATAGCCCGTGCTTTTCTATTTTACGGTACAGGGCACCACGGCTGATGCCCAGCTCCTTGGCGACGAGCGAAAGGTTGCCGTTGTGCTTGGCGATGGAGGCGGCGATGGCGTTGCGTTCGAGCGTGTCGAGGGTAGCAGGATTTTTCGTCGACAAAACCGACGGACACCCTGACGCTGAGGAAAGTAGTGCGAAGTCGGCCTTGTCCAGCACCATGCTGTCAGGGTTTCGCATCAGCAGTACCCGCTCTACGAGATTCTTCAGTTCGCGGACGTTGCCGGGGAACGGAAGGGCCTGGAGGTAGCCGATGGCCTCAGACGAGGCACTGACGAGGGGAAGGCTGTTGGCGGCACAGGCTTCGCGGAGGAAGTGGTCGACGAGCAGCGGAATGTCCTCGCGACGGTCGCGCAGGGGCGGCAGGTGGATGTTGATGATGTTGATGCGGTAGAAGAGATCCTCGCGGAAGGTCTTTTCCTCGACCATCGCCCGCAGGTCGGCATTGGTGGCGCAGACTACGCGGACATCGGTGCGACGCGTCTGACTGTCGCCCAGCACCTCATAGGTCTGGTCCTGCAGCACGCGCAACAGCTTGACTTGGCTGGCTAATGACAGTTCGCCTATCTCGTCGAGGAAGATGGTGCCGCCCTTGGCCATCTCGAAGCGACCGGTGCGGTCGGCCTTGGCATCGGTGAACGAGCCTTTCTTGTGGCCGAACATCTCGCTCTCGAACAGCGACGTGGAGATGCCGCCGAGGTTCACTTTCACAAACGGACCGTTGGCACGTCGGCTCTGCCGGTGAATGGCTTCGGCAATGAGTTCCTTGCCCGTACCGCTCTCCCCGGTTATCAATACGGGTGCATTGGTGGGAGCCACGCGGGCCACAGTGGCAAGGATGCGGGAAAACGCCTCACCCCCAACCCCTCTCCCAAAAGCCTCACCCCCGGCCCCTCTCCCAAAAGCCTCACCCCCGGCCCCTCTCCCAAGGAGAGGGGAGTGATTACCTTTGGCCGTTAAGTTTTCTGCGGAAGAACTATATACTCCCCTCTCCTTAGGAAAGGGGTCGGGGGTGAGGCTGTCGGGGGTGAGGCTCCTTGCTGTCTCTATCCGCTCCAACAGCACGCCGTTGTCCCACGGCTTGGTGATGAAGTCGAAGGCACCGGCACGCATACCCTGCACGGCGAGGTCGATGGTGCCCCATGCCGTCATCAGGATGCACGGCACGTCGGGGCGGAACACCTTTACCTGCTTGAGCAGCGTCAAGCCCTCCTCGCCGTCGGTGGACATACTGTAATTCATATCCATCAGCACCAGCTCTACGGCGGGTGTGTTGCGGACTATCTGCACGGCCTCCTTAGGACCTTCGGCCAATGCCACCTCATACTCGTTGCGCTCCAGAATGAGCTTCAGCGAGAGGCGTATGGTCTTATCATCATCTACTACGAGTATCATCTTGCTAATTTACGATTTGGGGCATCTCCATCCGTATCCGATAGTCACGGATTCTGCCACCCAGTCTTTGCAGGATGGCAGGGTCACTTAATTCTGTCCACATACCATTTCTGTTTTGTTGCCTGTAAAGATAGTATAATTTCTATAATCTTGCAAATAAAATGCTGATATATTGTTTAATTTATAATATATTAATAATTATCAGAGCGGGCAAACGGCGGTTTCCTTGTTCATTGTTCTTTCTTTGGTTTCTGCGAGAATCGGTAACTGACGGTGAGGAGGGCGTAGCGGCGCATGGAGTTGGTCCACGTCTCGGTGCGGCCTTGGGCGTTGATGCTGTAGCGGAGGCTGCTGACCTGACCGAGGAGGTCGTAGCCACGGAGCTTCAGGAGCCATTGTCCTTGATGGAACGACTTGGTGAGCGAGGCGTCCCAGTAGAGGCGGTTATCGTTCATTTCCGCATCGGTGTAGCCACGGCGGGAGTGCATCGTGAGGTCGGTGTCAACAGTAAGGTTCCACGGCAGCTTGTAGTTACCGTTCAGTCCGTAGCTGATGTCCCAGACGTCGGTGGGCTGCTCGCCGAAGGTGATGTTGCGATGGATGTTGCGATAGCCAATGTCGCCCTTGGCTTGCAGCGTGAGTTTTTCTTTCTGGAACTGGATGCTGGGCTTGTAGTTCAAGGTTAAGGTGCCGACGCGGCTAAAGCCCCCCTCTGATCCCCCCGAAGGAGGGAAGACCGTGGCAATGGCCAGGCCGGTACTCTTGTTGTAGCCCAGCCCCAGTTCGTTGCCTATGTGCCAGAACTTCCGTTTGTCCAGGGCGCGGCTCCAGTTGACGGTCAGCCCGGTGGTCCAGTTGCCGCTGCCGATGTTCTCAGGCCGGTAGGTGCGCACGCCCGTCGTTGTGTCGTAGGTATAGCCCTGCGTCCGTGCGTTGTGTGTCAGGCTGCCATTAAGTCCGATGCGTATGTTGAGGTCTGTGCTGTCACGATGATGGCTGTACGACATTGACAGGTTATGTTGCGCTGACATCTTCATGTCGGGATTGCCGAGGAAGATGTTCAGCGGGTCGCTGCTTATCGGACGGTCGATGAGGTCGGTGACCGACGGCGTCGACGGCCACATATAGTATTGTATGGTGAAGTCCTGCCGCTTGATGGAGTCTTGCTGCATGTAGAACATATAGACATTCGGACTCCACAGCGTGTAGTGGCGCGTCAGGGTAGTGGTGAGTGGTTCGCTGCTGTAGTCCATGCGCTTCCGCTGGAAGTTGGCGCTCAGCTGACTGTAGATGCCAAGATACCCTCTCTTCAAGCTCTTGCTATAGTCGACGTTCAGGCTTGTCCTTCGGTACAGCGTCTGCGTGGACTGCTCATAACTGTTCTTCGCGTCGAACAGGTAGTCAACGCTGTCGCGCAGGTATTCGTGGCGGTCGCCATGGTTGTCGCCTGTGCCGATGCCTACGGTGGGGCTGATGCGCAGGTGCTCGTTCAGGTTATAGTTATAGGTCAGGCTTGTATGCAAGTCGTAGGAATGAGCGGGCGTCTCCGTGCGGCGGTCGCGATGATCCTGCGTGCCTAACTGGTGATAGACATAATGGTTCTGACTGGTAGACTCGGGGCGATACTGGCGGTCGAAGTTGCCCTGAAGGTCGAGCGTGAACGAGTCGCCCGACGACAGACGCTTGGCTATATAGGCATATCCACTACCGTACAGCCTGTCTGACTGGCTGCGCGAGCGGTACCATGAGCTGTTGATGCTGTCCTTCATCATGGCATCGGCAGTACTTACGTTCCAGCCCTCGCTTTCATAGCGGCTGCGGCTGTAGCTGATGTTCGCAGAGGAATAGAGGCGGTACTTGCCCGTGGTCCGTAGCGTGTTTTTCAGCGAGAAACTGCTGGGCATGCTGCGGCTGATGCCTTCCGACTGTCCAAAGGTGCTGCCCGTGTTCAGGTAGGTTTCGCTCTGACTGCGGTTTACGCTGTACTCATCGCTCCATGTGGCGTTCACCTCGGTAGAGTTCGTCAGCTTGTCCTCACCGGCCATATAGACGAACTGACCGCCCACCTGCTTGAAATGCAGGTCGCCCGACTGCTGCGACTTGTCCTTATACTCACTGTCGTAGGTGTCATACGACATCGACTCGTTGATGTTGTTCAATCCGCCGAAGAGCACGGCGCGGGTATGGTCGCTGAAGCGCAGGCCGAAGCCCTTCAGCTTGTAACGCCACTCCCCTCCTTCGGAGGGGTCGGGGGAGGCTCCCGCCTCGACGTTCGCCGAGCCGCCGATGCTGTACTCCCGTTTCAGGATGACGTCCATCGTATATTCCTTCTTGTCCTCGTCGTCGATGCCGAGGTACTTGTTTTCCTCGGTCTGCTTCTTATAGACCTCGATGTTCTTCACCGTGAAGTACGGCAGGTTCTCGAGCATAATCTTGTTCTTGCCCTTGAAGAAGTCGGCACCGTTGAGCGTCAGGTTGTCAATCTTCTTGCCATTGACGAAGATCTCGCCGTTGTCCTTCAGTTCCACACCCGGCAGCTGCTTGATAAGTCCGTCAAGCATTGAGCCTTCGGGTACGTTGAAGGCGTCGGCGTTGAACACCAACGTGTCGCCGCGCCACACCATCTTTACTTTTGTGGCCTTTACTACTACCTCGCCGATGGTGCCACCCTCGAAATGATGCGCCGTTGCCGTCTTCTTCAGGTAGATTTTCGGCCCTTCGATGTCTTGAAGGCGCTTGCCCACCTGCTTCATCTCGAAGTTGGCGTAGGCCGTCTCGTAGTTGGGATGTTCCGCCTTGAGGATGTACTTGGCAGGCTCGCGCTTGATGTTGAAATAATAATGCGTGGTGGACGGATGGCGCCCGATGCCGCTGGAATAGCCGTAGCTCTCGTAGGTCTTCGTCGTGTCCACCGCGGTAGAGTCCTCGCGCATCAGGATGACCTTCACATCCATGACGGCAGCCTTTGTAAAGCCGTCGGCCACCACTCCGTGCAAGTATATCTTGTTATCCTTCCGCTGTCCCCATCCCGCCAATGCGACGAGGGCGAGCAGCGCGGTGATGATAGTCTTTTTCATTGTTTTTCTAATTTTTCTTTCCTTGTCTTAATTGTTTGTTGTACCTTTGCGGCAAAATTTGAAGATTATGGAGGATAAAATCATCATCTATCAGACGGAGGATGGACAGACGCAGATTGATGTGCGGGTGGAGAATGAGACGGTGTGGCTGACACAGGCGCAAATGGCGGAACTGTTTCAGTCGTCCAGAACGAACATCGTGGAACATATCCAGCATATTTACGAAGACGAGGAATTGGAGGAAAATCCAACCTGTCGGAAATTCCGACAAGTTCGTCAAGAGGGTAATCGTATGGTTACCCGTGAGATTCCTATGTATAATCTCGACATGATTATCTCCGTAGGCTATCGCGTGAATTCGAAACGGGGTGTCAAGTTCCGCCAATGGGCAAACCGCATCCTGAAGCAATACCTCATCAAGGGCTTCGCCGTCAACGACCACATACGACAGGAGCAGATAGGCGAGCTGCGCCAGTTGGTGCAGGTGGTGGGACGAGCCATCACGAACCAGGAGGTGCCCGACACCGTTGAGAGCCAGGACCTGCTGAACGTGGTGGTGGACTACTCGTATGCCCTCGACACGCTCGATAACTACGACTACGAGCGGCTGACCATAGACGACACCACGAAGGAAGAACCCTTCCACGCCACCTACGAGAACGCCATGCAGGAAATAGTCCGCTTGCGCGACAAGTTTGGCGGCAGCACGCTCTTCGGTAACGAGAAGGACGACTCCTTCAAAAGCAGCATCGGACAGATTTACCAGACATTCGGAGGCGAAGAACTCTACCCAAGCGTCGAGGAGAAGGCTGCCATGCTGCTCTACCTCGTGACGAAGAACCATTCGTTCAGCGACGGCAACAAGCGCATTGCCGCCACGCTCTTCTTGTGGTTCCTCAACAACAACGGCATCCTCTATCGTGCTGACGGCAGCAAGCGTCTGGCCGACAACACCCTCGTTGCCCTGACCCTGATGATTGCCGAAAGCAGGACGGAGGAGAAGGACGTGATGGTGAAAGTCGTGGTGAATCTGATTAACCATAAGAACTGAGCAGCACGGTGATGATGTTTTGCTTGTTCATATCGTTTTATTTGAGTCTTTCTATTAGCCTTTTCAGTTCATAGTCGAAGTTGTAGAAGCCTTGGATTTGCAGGTCGTCGCGGACACGGCGGCAGTCGGGCGTTATGGTCTCGTAATGGGGGATGCCGTTGAAACGGAACAATTCTTGCAGGCGGGTGAAGTCGGTGTTGGTGACGCAGACGGTCTCTTCTCCGGCCAACCACTCGGCCACATATTTCTTGTAGGCATCGCTGCCATCGACAGTACGCTCTTCAGCAATGAATATGAGTTTTACATCATCACGTTTGGCAATCTCGGCTCGTTTCTGCTTGCTGCTTTGAATGGCAGAACGGCAAGGACCGCAGCCCATCCCCCAAAAGTCGATAAGGAGATACTTGCCGGGATACTTTTCGCAGAGATGTCGGATAAGGTCGGCCATCAGGCCATCGGGCAGAGGCGATGAGAGCTCGGTCTGCGCCATCTTGTGGGCATAGAACTGCTCAGCCTTCTGGTGGACGTAGGGGTGGGCAAATGTGGAAAGATAGAGAGGCATCATATTGCTGGGTGTCCTCATGCTGGCTACGCTTTCCTCTCGTTCTGCAACCGTTTTTGTCGTGTCGGCGAGGATGCGGGGAATGACATCCTCGTTGTTGCGCCAGTAATTGAAACCGCTTAGCATATCTTTGTATGCGCAAAGTTGTGCCATCAGATTGTCGTGTTCGCTACCCATGAGTTCTTTCAATGCAGTGTAACCTCCAGCAAGCTCTTTCTTCTCGTTTTCGACATTAGCCACAACACCGCCATTTTCGTCCTCAATGTCTTTGTATTTGCCGATGCGAACGGGCTGTGCGAACTGCATGCGGTTGAGCAGATGGGAATAGTCGCTGCTGACAAAAAGCAGGGGATTGTCAAAGTCGATGCGCCGCAGCTGGTAGTAGTTCTTATAGTCGAAAAGCTTCTGCCACTCCACGCTGTCGAGAATTTCAGTATGGTACGCGCCATCGCGCACCTTCTGTTTCATCAGGGCAAACTCGCGGTTCATAGCGTAGGACATGTAGCTCTCTGCAAAACTCGTCTGCATGTCGGCCAAAGCCAAATGCATTTCCATCGGTGTGTAGTGTTCACGTCGGCTCACGGTTTGCAGACAGTACATCGCGTTCTGCCAAACCTTGTCAGCCAGAGTGTTTGTCTCGTCGAACTTGCCTTTGCAACGGCTCAAGGGGATAAGGACATCGGTAATCGAACCGCTGGTGCGGAGCCACCTTTCAACGTCGCGACTGCTACCGTTGTTATAGACACAGACGTACCTACCATTATCATCCTTGCGCACGGTGATGTCGATGGTCTCGCCGGGACGTGCATAGAATGGCATTTCACTGAAACCAACCTTCGACTCCATCGTATAGAACGTTTGGCAAACGGGGTAGCTGGCCTGGAACTTCTTGCAGAACGTACCGTCGTCAGCGATGTCGAGCACCAGCGTCGCATCGTCCTTCTCGAAAACATCCTCGAAGTAACATTCCATCGACGTGAATCCGAATTGCTCGGCATTGTAGCCTTCAATGCGGCCTTTCACCGTGATGGTGTCGGTCTTGAACCAGTCATCGGGCACTGTCCACGGATTAGCATCGGCGAATTCCTGCATCGTAGGTACTTTCAGTTTTGTCTTCTTATCATGGATGCCTAACAGCTTGAATGCCCCAGAGCCATCGCCCTCGATGAAGTCGAATATCTGTACCTTCTTCGGCAATGGCTCGAAATGCATCGTGAAGTCGGTTACGCCGCTTTCTGGCGACTGCACCCATGTGTTGAGTTTCAGTCCCTCGGCAGAGCGCAACGGGTAGCGGTTGCCGTCCTCGTCCATGAGATAGGATGATGAGACAAATTGGAAACTCTGTCCTTTGGAGTAATCCATTGTGAAATGTACTGTGGTTGCTGTATCCCTGAATATAACCTCACGGGCTTTCAGTTCGCCGTTCGACACATTTACGCAGGCCATCGCCTCGGGGTTCTTGATGGTCTTGAATGTCTTTGCCTGCCCCACCATTGCGACGAGGGCGAGCAGCGCAGTAATGATAGTTCTCTTGTTCATGATTTATTATTTTACGTTTACACTTCATGGGGAGCGCGGGCGCAAAGTTATCTGTTTCTCTTGAAATCTTAGCAACATTCTCCAGACATTTGGGTTTGTTTAACCACTTTTTTTAGTTGAGAACACTATTTAGGTTAGAGGCATGGGGCGCATCGCTGCGACCCATGCCTGCCCCTGGGGTTCTTGCGTCCCTTAGGTAGCAAGCGGCACTTTGTGCCGATTACATGAGAAATCCTTACATGTCTATTTTACTACTTCGCGTGGATGGTACTTGAAGAGTTTCTGGTTGTCGCGTAGGTCCTTGATGCTGAAGTTCAGCACCTTGCCCTCCCAGTTGGCGCCCCACATGGCGAAGGGCTCGCCCTCAGGCTCTATATAGGTGATGGTTTCAAGATGAACTGGGATAGGCTCGAAGACCATGACAATAGCAAAATAGTCGCCCGAATAGCCTTCCACCCAGAACAGATCGCTGCTTGGATAGCCCAGCACCTCCTTGCACTTGTACTGGTGGCCCCGCTGGTCGACGAGGATATTGTTGCCGCCGCGGCCGAAGTACTCGCGCATCCTGTTCATCTCGCAGGCCTCAGCCAGATAGGTGGCCTCGGGTGTACGCCAGATGGCGTAGGTGTCTTCCTTGACGGGCTTGATGAGATGGGCATCGTTATAGACAGCCCAGGTCTTATGGTTGTCCTTGTTGTAGTCCTTGGCCTCGCTGACAAGGTGCGCCTTGTGAATTGGCATCATTTCGTCGTAATCGTATGGATTTCTCTCGAGACCGAAGAGGTCGCCCGACTTGGATGCAAAGCTTATTCCCATGCCTCGCATAAACCAGTTTGGCACACCGTAGATAGCAATGCTTTCGACGGTATCGGGCAGTTTGGGGAAGAATATCTGGAAGTCGAACGTCGTTCCTTCCTTGGCCTTGAGGCTGAAAACCTTGCCGTAGCAGTCGGGCACGCAGCGGCGCGACTGGTAGATGGTGCCTGTCGCCCTGTCGAGAATGACGCACTCGTCACTGCACAGCCAGAAGTTCTCCACGATGTCGGCAGGCATACGGAAGTAGCAATGAAGCACGGTCTCGTCATCTTCCTCCGTTAGTTGCCATAACGAAGGGATATAGCTGCCTTCTGACATTTCGGCAATGTTAGGCCAAATGCTTTCAAGGTTGTCGATGGTGGGTACATCCTTGACAAAACCCATATTCTCGTGCCACGAGTTGTTCTCAGTGCTGGGCCATACAACGGTATTCTTCTTTGTCTTCGGGTCGATAGTGGCTTTGGGGTAGCCTGACATATAGAGGCTCGAGGGCTTTGCCAGCACCTTTACTTTCTTTGTTTGTGCCTGTGTCGTGAGGCAGGCGATAGCCATGAGGCTAAGGATTAAGATTCGTTTCATATATCTCTCGTTTTAGGGGTTATTCTTCTTGTGTGCATCAGTTCGTCGCGATATTCCTGATAGCAGGCCGACGATGTCTCAGCCCCGATGGGTGCATTGGTGCCGTAGAGCAGTATCTTGCCGTTAATGCGCTCGGCTATCCAGCGGTACTGCAGCTGTTGGCGTATGTCCTTCAGTTCGAAGAAAAACTGCCGGTGCGAGAAGTTCAGCAGGTAGCCTGGCGTCTCGTCGCTATACCAGCAGGCCACCTGCAGCAGGCGGTTGAAGAGGTTTATCTCCTGCTTGTCGGGGAACACGTAGACGCTTGACACCACGTTGCTGTCGGCATGGACGGAGCACGTCAGTTCACCCTCTCTCACGTTGTAGTAGTCGGCCATCTTTGAAATAAACTCATCCACGCGGGCGGGGGCCTGATAGGGTAGCGTGTCCTTCGACTGCTCATGAACGGCATAGTGCAGGTTGGGGTCCTCCTCCGTCTGTTCATGTGGACGGTTCTCGTGCTGTTCTGTCTTCGGTGCCTGTATGATTTTAGCAATAGTACGTTCCGTGCGAACTGATGGTTTGTCGGGTGCGAACTTTGTTTCCGTGGTCTGCTGACGGAGATTCTCTAATGATGCCGTTTTGGCGGGTGATACGTCTTGCGACTCAATCCCCTGCTTGAGCCATACCATCATCAGGACGAAGGCGATACAGGCGGCAGCGGCAATGGATGAGGCGGCGTAAGGCCATAATCTCCGATGGCTGCTAACATGAACGGGTTGCTCGATACACTTCATCACACGGCCGGTGAAGTCGGCGGGTATCTGGGGCTGTGTGGCCTCGAAGGATGCCTTTAGTTTGTTGTATTTCTTATCTTCCATGTTCTTTCTGTATGATGTATTGATAGAGTTTCTTCCTGATGCGGTGCAGACGGGTAGCCAGCGTGCCGGCGTCGGTGTCGGTGACTATGGCAATGACAGCGAGGGGCTGCTGCTCGAAATAGTGCTGCTGGACGAGCATCCGTTCGGTTGGAGGCAACCTGCGGATAGCTTCTGTGAGCAGGGTGATGCGGCGGTCGTCGTCGGTATCCATCACGCTGTCGGCCTCGTCGTCGGGTATGGCCTTCATGGTCTGTTCACCCGTTTCGATCCATACTTCGGGTTGACGCTTGATATAGTCGAGACAGAGCCTATAGGCGATGCAGCGAAGCCATGTATAGAAAGAACTGCGCCGGGCATCGTACTGCGCCAGCTGGCGGTATGCCCTGACGAAGCAGTCCTGTGCCAGTTCCTCGACATCCTCGCGGCAGCTCACCATCGTAGCCACAAAGGCGAAGAGCCGCGCGCCATACCGGTCCACCAGCAGGGCGAAGTCTGTCTGATGACCATGGCGTAGTACCCAGTCTATGATCTGCTGGTCTGTATCGCTTTGCTTCTCCATACATTTACATATACGACAAATACGGTTGTACATTACATGATTTAACGTATTTTACGGTTTTAATCTCCATTCACTTTCAGTTTTTCCTTTCCTTTGTACTTTGTCATGTCGCTGACTACGACCTGCTCGCCAGGTTCGAGGCCGCTGACGACTTCGATGTAGTCGTAGTTGCAGTCGCCGAGGCGGACGGGGCGGGGCTGGAGGAGGTTGTCCTTTATTATAAATAAGGTGTAGTCGCCGGGGCCGCTGTAGAAGGAGCCGTTGCGGATGCGGAGGACGTCGTCCTTGATACTGGTGATGACGAAAACTTCGGTTTTCAGGCCTGAACGGAGGCGCGGGTGGCTCATATCGTCGGGTACGACGGTGAAGGTGATGGCACCACTCTGGCTCAGCGGAGTGACGGTGTTGATAATGCCCGGGAGTCGCTCCTTGCCGATGCGCAGGATGACCTGCCCGCCGACGCGGACACGCTCACTGTAGCTGTCGGAGATTTCACACTCGGCCTTGAAGTGCGAGAGGTCGCTGACGACGGCTATCTTCTGGCCCGCACCGATGGTGCTGCCCACCTCGCTATTGATGTAGGTCAGCGTGGCGCGGCGCGGCGAGCGTATCTTCGCGTCGTCGAGCGTGCGGCGCTTCTCGTCGAGTCCCTTCTCGAAGATGCCGTTCTGGAGTTGCTGCATACGGAGGTCGGCCTGGCGCACGCGCTGCTCGTTCTGGTATTGCTGTCGCAACTGCTGGAGTTGCAGCTGGGCGGTACGCAACGTTGTCTCGGCCTGACGCACACGGTCGCGGGTGCCGGAGCCGAGGCTGTCAAGGTAGAGTTCGTTGCGCAACTGGGCTTCGAGTTGCGAGAGTTCCATCTCCTTCACCTCAATCTGCATCCGGCGGTCGGAGAGTTGGGTTTCGACGTTGGCTTTCAATTGGGCGGTCTGCTGGCGGCGTATCTCGCGCTCGTCGAGGGCCTTGGAGTAGTCGGTCTCGGCGGATTGCAAGTCGAGGCGCAGCAGGGGCGTGCCGACGTCCACGCTGTCGCCGCTGTGAGCATAGACCTCGAGAATCTTCGAACTGATGGGCGACACGATGATTTCCTCGAAGGCGGGCACGATGCGCCCCGTGGCCGAGACGCTGACGTCGATGGTGCCGCGGTCCACCTCGGAGATGATGAGTGCCTTGCGGTCGAGGGTCGGAATCATCTGCGAGCCGAGCCAGGCGCCGATGCCGAGCACGGCGATGGCGACGGCTACCCCGATGGCGGCCTTCCGTATTTTTCGCTTTCGCTGTTCGCTGACAGGAATCTGCCTGTCCATGGTCTGATTGTCGTTCTTCATTGTTCGTTCATGCGCTCTGATGATTCAGCGCACTAATGAAGATGCAAAATCAGTGCCAAAAACGTAAACCGCTGAAAATCAATAGGGATAATAAAAATGAGTGTCCGGAAATGGACACTCGGCTGTTCGGAAATGGACAGTTCTCGGCAGTTCCTACAAAGACATTGCCAGGAATTTGCGTCCCAAATCGTGGAAAGCCGCTTCCAACTGTTTCGCCTCGGCGGGTGTGAAGCGGGCCTCCTTGCCGTTCACCATGTTGCCATTGATGCGCTGCATGAGCCACGACTGGCTCTTGCCGAAATAGACCCGCGCAATCTGTGACAGGTTGATGAACTTGGGCATGTCGCCCATCTTCTTGCGAAGTGCCTCGGCCTGCAGGTCAGCGATGTCCTCGTCCATGGCAGCCATCATACGCCTAAAGTCAGTAATCATAGCTTCGTTGTACTCTTTCTTCTCTTCGGGCGTCATGGCATCCTGCACTTCATGCTGATACCTTTTTGCCGCCTCAAGTTCTTCAGGCGTAATGGCCTTATCATAGACCTCTGCAATCTTCTTGTGTACAGGGTGTGTAATGTAATTATTCAAGTTTCTCATAATTGTCTGGTATTTATGGTGGGCATCCAAATATTCCTTTAATCCTCCAGTGGCAGGCCTATTCCCAACAGGGACTCGTGGACTACCCTCCATTTGTCAAGCGCCTCGTTCAGCATCTCATCCTTAATATGATCAGGAAGGTCAGATGTGGCAATACGAACCATGTTCCTTTCAAGTATGCGCTTATACTCTTCTGCTTCTTTCCTTGTCGGCATAGTTTCTTGTTTTCTTATGACCGTGCAAAGGTAATAATAAATTCTTTATTGCGCAAATAATTAACAAGGTTTTTGGGTGAAGAATCTGCAAAAAAAGATTCGCTTTCTTGTAATATTCGGGCAGGAAGCGGTGTATATATAAATAGAATGAGTGAAATCGAAACAAACATCAAACTGATTGAGGCGGCTGCGCGAGGCGAGCGTAAAGGCTGCGATGCTATCGTCCGCCAGTTCGGGCAGACCATGTTCGGCATCATCGCCCGACTGGTGGCCGACCGCCGCGATGCCGAGGAACTGACGCAGGACGCGCTGCTCAGGGGCATCCGCCATATAGACAGCTACGACCCTACGCGGGCGCCGCTGAAGTCGTGGCTCTGTCGCATTGCCTACCGCACGGCGCTGAACCACCTGCGACGCGCCACCATAGAGACAGCAAGCATAGACGACCTGCCGCCAACGGCGGAGAGCGACATGGTGGACAGTTTTATGCGCGAACCTGACGACCACCGCGTGGAACTGCTACAACGGGCCATACGGCGGTTGACGGACGACGAGCAACTGCTGGTGACACTATTCTACTACGAGGAAATGCCATTGGCAGACATCGCCTACATCGTCGCACAGACGCCCAACGCCCTTGGCGTGCGGCTGCACAGAATACGACAGAAACTATACAACATGATAAAACAAGACGACCTATGAAACAGACCGAACAACTACGCCACGACGACAAGAACCTGCGCGAGGCCGTGAGGAGAAACGTTGCCGACACCCCCCAGTTGCCTGCCGACTTCTCGCTGCGCCTGCAGCAGCAACTGCAGGCTGACATCACCCCACGCAGACGCTGGTACCGTATGGCCGCAGCCATCGCCGCGCTGGTGGTGATGGGAGAATTGGTGTGGGCTGTCATCCCACTCCTGACCGCCCCGAGGGAAGCTGTTGAACAGACAGAAACACAAGTATCCGCTCAGAGAAGTGTGGAGGAGGCTCCTATGGTATATTTCTCCAACACGCCGCTCGACAGTGTGCTCTCGGTCGTGGGTACCCATTATGGCCGGGCCGTCTGCTTCCGCGACGACGCTTTGCAGCGGCTACGCTTCACCATCGCATGGGACAGTGTGCAGCCGCTCGGCGTTTTCCTCGACAATGTGAATGAGTTCGAGGGCCTGCGGCTGACGGATGGGCGCGACACTATCTTTGTGGAACCGACAGGAAAGGAGGAAGAGCCATGAAGCACATCACACTACTTGTAATAGCAGTATGCTCGATGCTCGGCGTTTCGGCTCAGACCTTGTCGCTTGCCGACGCCTTGGAACGCCTGAACCGACAGCAGAGCGACTACGAAATATCCTTCATCCACAATGAACTGGAGCACCTGCAAGTGGTGGCCGACACGGAGGACATGAGCGTGCCGAAGGCCGTGAAGCGGATGACGAAGAACCAGCCTGTAAGGGTCGTGACGAAAGGCCGGCAGATATTCGTACAGTACAAGCCCAAGACCGACAACCGCAAGATATGGCTTGCAGGGAAGGTCTGTGACTACGTGACGCATCTCGACCTGCCGCACTCCACCGTCCGACTGCTGACGTCCGATGGTCAGCTTTTAGATTCCTGCGAGGCCATCTCATTCATGCAATACGGCAACAACCCGCCCATCGAACACTCTGACTTCGCTTTCCAGGTGCCGGCCCGTCCTGCCAATTATATCATCAAGGCCTCCTACGTGGGATTCCAAACCACAGAGATGGCCTATACCTTCGACAATATCTACCGCCGTGAGCAACGGCGCGAACTGCCGCCCGTCTATATGAAGCGCGAGTCGCGGATGCTGCAGGAGGTGGTGGTCATGGCCACGAAGGTGCAGTTCTATTATAAAGGCGACACGCTCGTCTTCAATGCCGATGCTTTCGAACTGGCCGAGGGGTCGATGCTCGATGCACTGGTGCGCCAGTTGCCGGGCGTGGAACTGAAGGAGGGCGGGCGCATCTACCACAACGGCAAGTACGTCGATGCGCTGTTGCTCAACGGCAAGGACTTCTTCCGTGGCGACCACACCATCATGCTCGACAACCTGCCGACCTACACGGTGAAGACCATTGAGATATACGACAAGTGGGGCGACCAGAGCGAGTTTCTCGGTCAGCACGTCATGGGCGACAACCGTTACGTGATGGACGTGAAACTGAAGAAGGAATACGCCATCGGCACGATGGCGAACGTGGAAGCGGGAGCAGGAACCAGCCTCACCCCCAACCCCTCTCCAAGGGGAGAGGGGAGTGGTTACCCTTCTGAGCAGCAAGACTATATACTCCCCTCTCCCATCGGAGAGGGGGAGGGGGTGAGGCTTTTCCGCCTCTTCGCCCTCCGCTTCACCGACCATTCCCGCCTCGCCGCCTACGCCACCGCCAACAACCTGAACGGCGACCGCAAGCCCGGCGAGACTGGCAACTGGAACCCGCAGCGAATGAAGGACGGCGGCAGGCTGACCCAGCAGCAGACGGGCTTTGACTACAGCGTGGACGACCGCAACAGCGTATGGAAAGCCGACGGCAATGTGCAAGTGACGCACACTGACCTCGACCGCCAGACGCAGACCAACCGCCAGAACTACCTGCCGACGGGCGACACCTACGACCGCATACAGCAGGCCCAGCGCGACAAGAACCTGAAGCTAAACACCAGCCACCACTACTACCGCAACTTCGGCATGTGGAACCTCGACGTGCGCCCCTCGCTCGACTACGAGAAGTTCGACAACGCCAGCACCTACTCGTCGCTCACCACACGCAACGACAGCACGCTCAACAATCGCTCGGCGACGGAAGGAGACGCTTGTCTGAACAAGAACCAGCAGCGCGGCCTCACCGAGGGCCACCAGCTCAGCGGCACCCTCCGCCTCAACAGCACCTTCAAGTTCCATCACAGCCCCGACTGGGCCTCGCTCCGTGCCGAAGCCAATTTCAGCGACCGTCAGGAAGACCGCTACCACCGCCAGCAGGTCTCCTATGCTGCGACCTCGTCGCAGCCCACCGAGGTCCTCAACCGCTACCACCGCAACCACCCCAACCGTTCTTGGCGCGCCGAGGCCGGCGGCACCTATCAGATCAACTTCACCAACCTCATCCGCCTGCAATTGAACACGAGCTATACCCACAACGACCGCCGCCGTGAGTCATCACTCTTCGACATCGACACCACATACGCCCTCGGCCAGTTGCCCTCTGCGCATGAATACGAGCAACACATTGACCACCGCAACAGTTATACGAGCCACTTCGCCGAAGACATCTACGAATTCAGTCCCCGGCTGTTCTACAACGCCTACAGCGATGACGAGACTTGCCAGAAAAAGTGGTGGGCGCAACTCGGTTTCCCTGTCACCGTCGTCCGTCAGAAACTTCATTACCAGCGGGGCAGCATCGACACCCTCGTCACTCGCAACACCATGCCTGTCAACATCTGGGACTGCTTTGTCGAATACAAAACCATCAACCATGAGACAGGTCATGCCCAGAAACTGAATCTCCAGTACATCGCCCAGACATCGATACCCGATTTGCAGAACCTCGTCGATATGCGCGACGATACCGACCCGCTGAACATCCGCATAGGCAATAACAGCCTGCGCAATGCCGTCAGCCATCAGTTTTCCTTCGGCCAGCAATGGGGAAACGCCAACCAGAAAGAGACTTCTCATCATTACTGGCTCGGCTACACCATCGTCCAGAACGCCCTCGCCATGGGCTACAGCTACGACCCGCTGACAGGCATCCGCACATGGCAGGCCGACAACGTGAACGGCAACTGGAGCGCCGATGCCAACTACAGATTCAACACCGCCATCGGCAAGAAGCATCCCCTGCGCCTCGGCCTCAGCCCCACCATCCGCTACCAGCACAGCATCGACCTCGTTGACCAGCAGCGCAACACCGTCAACACGCTCTCCCTTGACAACGCCCTCACGCTCTCCTACAAACTGGGCAACCACTCCCTCAGTTTCAAGAGCACCGCCCTCTGGCAGCGCTTCACCTCCCCCTCCGTCACCTATGCTGCGACCCTGTCGCAGCCCTTAACCCTCACCAACGCCCTGACCGCCCTGCTGAAGCTCCCCTGGAAAATGGAACTCAACACCGACCTCACCCTCTACACCCGCACCGGCTACGCCGACGATGCACTAAATACCACCGACCTGGTCTGGAACGCCCGCCTCTCGCGCCCCTTCCTGAAAGGCCGCCTCCTCGTGATGCTCGACGGCTTCGACCTCCTCGGCCAGCTCGACAACGTCACCAGCACCGTCAACGCCCAGGGGCGCACCGAGACCTGCACCAACGTCCTGCCCCGCTATGCCCTTCTGCACGTCGTCTATCGGTTCAGTAAGCAACCGAAGAAGAAGTAACTAAAGTTTCCCAGCCTCATGAAACGCTGCAAATGTAGCCCCGAAGGGGCGTTAAGACCACAGGCAGGGGTGAAGCCCCTGCTGGAGATGGCGGGTAAAGAAGCCCTGAAAGGGCGGCAGAATGTTCTTGCGTCCCTTCGGTGGCAAGCCAGCAG
>JAFSKJ010000076.1 GCA_017449025.1 Prevotella sp.
GAGAGGACGATCCTCCACGTCGTAGTAAGCATCCTTCACGTCGAGGTACAGCGGCTCGCCGTTGGCACCGGGCTCCTTTGTGCGGTCGAGGACGGCGATCTTCTTCACGCTCTTGGGAACGCTTGCCAGCAGGTGCTTGACAGAGAACGGACGATAGAGGTGAACAGAAATCATACCAACCTTCTGGCCGTTAGCGTTCAGGTAGTCGATGGCCTCGCGGGCTGCATCGGTAGCAGAACCCATCAGGATGATCATACGGTCGGCATCCTCAGCTCCATAATAAGAGAAGAGGTGGTATTCGCGACCAGTAATCTTAGAAATCTCACCCAGGTACTTCTCAACCACTTCGGGAACTGAATCGTAGTAGGGGTTGCAAGCCTCACGGTGTGTGAAGAATGTCTCGGGGTTCTCGGCAGTACCGCGGGTGATAGGACGCTCAGGCGACATGGCACGGTCGCGGAAGCGCTTGATGTACTCTTCCTTCACGAGGGGACGGATGTCCTCCTGGTCCATCAGCTCAATCTTATGATACTCGTGAGAGGTGCGGAAACCGTCGAAGAAGTTGACGAACGGTACGCAGGTCTCGAGGGTAGCCAGGTGAGCCACGGCGGTGAGGTCCATCACCTCCTGTACACCACCTTCGCAGAGCATAGCGAAACCAGTCTGACGGCAAGCCATCACGTCCTGGTGGTCACCGAAGATACACAGCGAGTGGCTGGCCAGTGTACGGGCAGAAACGTCGAACACGGTAGGAATCAACTCACCGGCAATCTTGTACATGTTAGGAATCATCAGCAGCAGACCCTGAGAAGCGGTGAAGGTGGTGGTCAGGGCACCAGCCTGCAGCGAACCGTGAACGGCACCGGCAGCACCAGCCTCTGACTGCATTTCCTGCACACTTACGGTCTGTCCCCACAGGTTCTTGCGACCGCGGGCAGCCCACTCGTCAACATGCTCCGCCATAGGCGAAGACGGGGTGATGGGGTAGATAGCAGCTACCTCCGAGAACATATAGCTCACGTGAGCCGCAGCCTCGTTACCATCACAGGTGATAAATTTTTTTTCTTTAGCCATTTTGATAAAATAAATGTATTAAGTGAAACTTGTTATGCTATTTGCCTAATTGATTCTCAATCTTTCTTAATCTGTCGGAGATACTGACGACTTGCATCAAGACAGCCCAACCGACAATTGAAGCGCCAATGCCACCTACGAAAGCCACAACAGCTTGTGGGAAAGCCATCTCCATGTTTGATTCCATGATTCCCTTGCTTACGAGAAGCGTAAAGAGAATACCGCAAATCAGCCCTGCCCATGCGATGACAACCAAGAGCTTTTCTATAAATGTACGTTTCATTATATGAAAGAATAATACCTAAAAATGATGATTTGTTTTAAAACGCCTGCAAAGTTACAAAGAAAATCCTGAATTGCAAAGCAGAGATTGCAAAATAATGCTAATTAGCTCGTCTTTTCCTGTTTATTAAGAATCTCCATCATTTCCGCAGGAGTCACCACTATGGGCTTCAGGGGAAAGTGCTTCTGGTTGCCAGTCACAAGGTAAGCGTCCTCCTTTGAGGGTGCCACCTCATAGAACACCTAATCCTTTGGGTCGGGGAAGAACTCGCTACTCTTTGTATCGATGACTGCATAGACTTTCATTTCCCCGACCTATATAATCTTATCTCCTCGTTTATCTCGTCCATCGTAAGGTCTGTCAGTTCGCCCGCTTCTGCCATTTTCCTGATTGCACGGAATGCTTCTATCCCATGTTGGTGGGTGGAATCATCGTTTGACAAGTCCTCCGAGGGTATTTTTCTGTTGATGACTAAATACCGTATAAGGCCGTTCATATCCTTGTTGGCACTCATGCCTATCTGCGAGCATAGTGCATCGAATGAGGCTTTCAGCCCATCGTCCATGCGGACGGTCATTGATACTTGTGCCATATCTCCTTGTTTTAAGACGGGTACAAAGATACGAAGAAAATCCTGAATTGAGGCCTCATCCGTAGAGTGGCACTCTACGGAGCTAAAGTGGCACTTTTTTGAAATTAAGTGCCACTTTACGGTCGTAAAGTGCCACTCTACGGGCGAGGCATGTTTCACGCCCCCCTTTTCATCGATAAACAGTAAAAGAGCCGCCATTGCTCTTGCAATACTTGGCAACAAGCCTCAGTATAAATTCTGCATTGCCACGTACATTAGCCTCATTGCCATCGTAACCGTTGATGAGTACCAGCAGGTGACTCGTTTCCATGGTCATTTTTGTTCGCTCGTTGTCGCTTGTAGGTGTTCCAACGCCTCCAATTTTGTCGCGATAGACAGGAAGTCCGGCAATGTTGAGCATTCCTCGTCCTATTCCTTCATACGGTTCCCCTTCACGTCCTATGCCAAGCGTGAGCGTGTCGCCTGCTATTTTGTCTGCATCGAATCCTCCTATGCTATATCCATAAGCTATGGAAGCAAGGTTTACCAGGTCAACAAGTGTATCAATCTGGTATAGTTCCTTTCCCTGTAGCATACGCCGGATGAGCTGCTCAGAGGCAGGGCGATAACGTGAAGGATCTTTGCCACACTTTTTGTAGACAGCGCGTGTGGCGGCAATTCCGCTGACACACTTCAGCGACTCTGTAGTGAGTTCCTGCCGTAATCTCTGTTCTATTTCGTGTATCTCGTCCCACAACTCTGCATTGTACTGGCTGTTTACTACTTGAGCCTCAACGGCAGCGCCTACGAACGTTGGGCAGATATTCTTTATTTCTTCTGAAACAATTATCTTCATTTGCTATGATAACAACTATCCGTCACCACTATACCTTCATGGGAATTGCAAAGATACAATGGTGGCGGATAAAAATGATATAAGAGATTTTCTAATCTATTCCGAAAAGAACCTTCAGGCCGCCGTCAACGCCCGAGAAGCCCATGAAGGCCAGCGATAGCAGTCCTGCAGAAAGCATTACTATTGCCATGCCTTGCATGCCCTTGGGAATCTTTACCAGCTCAAGCTGCTCACGCATACCGGCGAATACCGTCAGGGCGAGCCCAAAGCCAATTGCCGTGGAGAAAGCGTAGACGACAGACTGTAGCAAACTGAAATCTTTCTGTATCACGAGTATTGCAACGCCGAGCACTGCACAGTTTGTGGTTATTAGCGGGAGGAAGATGCCCAGTGCCTGATAGAGGGCTGGCGACACCTTCTTAAGCACTATCTCAACCATCTGGACCAAGGATGCGATTACGAGGATAAAGGCTATGGTTTGCAGATACTGCAGCCCGAATGCATCAAGCACATATTTCTGCACAAGCCACGTGACGATGGTGGCGAGTGTCAGCACAAAGGCTACAGCTGCCGACATGCCCAGCGATGTGTCTATCTTTTTAGACACGCCGAGGAACGGACAGATGCCAAGGAATTGTGACAACACGATGTTGTTCACGAATATGGCGCTAATGAAAATCAGTATATATTCCATAATGATTCGTTTTTTCGTTAATGCGTTATAACGTTATTACGACTGACTGCGCATTTTGTTGACAATTGCGATGAGAAAGCCAAGAGTGATGAATGCACCTGGAGGTAGCACGAACAGCAGGATGTTGTAGGTTTCCGGCAGCAGCGTCAGGCCGAAGATGGAGCCTGAGCCAAGCAGCTCGCGGCAGATGCCCAGCAGCGTAAGGCCGAGCGTGAAGCCCAGACCGATGCCGATTCCGTCGAACAGCGAGGCCACGGGTGAGTTTTTCGCAGCGAAGGCCTCGGCACGTCCGAGGATTATGCAGTTAACTACAATCAGCGGTATGAAAAGACCCAGTGCAGCGTCGATGTCGGGCAGGAATGCCTTGATGACAAGCTGCAGTATTGTGACGAAGGCAGCAATCACTACTATGAACACTGGTATGCGAACCTTGTCGGGGGTGATGGACTTTAGGCAGGAAATCACGACATTGGTGCAGATGAGCACAGCCATCGTGGCCAGGCCCATCGACATGCCGTTCATGGCCGAGGTAGTGGTGGCCAGCGTGGGACACATGCCGAGCATCAGGACGAACGTGGGGTTCTCCTTTACGATGCCGTTCTTGATGATATTGATGTAATTCATTCCTTATCCTCCTTTACTTGTTTTGTGGCACCTGTCTCTGCGTCGGCCGCAGGGGTTGCCTTGTAAGCGTTATATGCATTGTTAACCGCAAGCAGGAAAGCGCGCGAGGTGATAGTCGATGCCGTGATGGCATCCACCTGTCCGCCGTCCTTTGAGACGGTGAGTGGCTCCGCAGGCGACTTGCCGATGATGTCGCCCTTCTCGCCCTGCTGGAACCACTTGTCAGCCTTGGCGCCAAGTCCTGGGGTCTCGGCGTGCTCAAGCAGTGTGTAGCCGAGAATCTTGCCCTCAGGGTCGAATCCCACAAGCACCTTCAGGTTGCCGCCGAAGCCCATGGTAGTAGACTCCACGGCGGCTCCGAGGTCCTTGCCCAGAGCGTCCTTCACTTGGTAGATGGTATAGACAAGTTCCTTGCCCTTTGCGTCGTTCTGTTTCACTTCGTCGGTTTTTGCGACAACCAGATTGTCGCACACCATTACGGCCTTGATGCCATCGGCAAGTGACTTGGCCTTCTGCTCGCTGATGGGGCCCTCTGTCAGATGGTTCACATAGGCGAGTATGGCTCCCATGATAACTGCCACTCCCGTGAGTACCAGTACCATATTGGTCAAAGATGATTCTAATTTCTTCATACTTCTAATCCTCCTTTTAGTTCTTTGCAGGCACCTCGCCGAAGCGTTTGGGCTTGACATAATTATTAATAAGAGGTGTAAACGCGTTCATAATGAGAATGGCAAACGACATGCCTTCGGGATATGCGCCCCAGTTGCGGATGACGATGGTGAGAAATCCGATGGCTACACCATAGATTATCTGTCCCTTGGCGGTCATCGGGCTTGTCACATAGTCGGTGGCCATGAAGATGGCACCAAGCATCAAACCTCCGGAGAGTATGACGGAAATGGGGTCGGCATAGGCTGGATTGGCCAAGTGCAGAAGTCCTGAGATGACAAACACCGTGCCGATGATTGACACAGGTATGTGCCATGTGATGATTTTTTTCCACAACATGTAGCAGAGGCCAATGATAAGAGCAATCGCACAAATCTCACCCATGGCACCGGCACCCTCTGGGTGGTTGCCGAAGAAGAGGTTGAGCGAAGATGGCAGTTGGTCGAGCAGGGTAGCGTCACCGCTCTTAATGGCTTCCTTCATTATGAACAGAGGTGTAGCTCCGGTCTCTGCATCAAGATAGCTGCCAAGCTGCCCAATCTTTGGCCAGGTGGTCATTTGTGCGGGGAAGGCTACCAACAGTGCTGCGCGGCCTACTAATGCCGGATTGAAGAGATTGTTTCCAAGGCCTCCGAATGTCATCTTAGCCACGCCAATGGCAAATAGGGCACCGATGACGATGATCCAAACAGGAAGATTGGAAGGCAGATTGAAAGCAAGTAGCAGACCGGTGAGGATGGCAGAGCCATCGAGCACGGTTAGGCGTTCCTGTTTTAGAACATATTTGCTTATGGCCCACTCGAAGAACACGCATGCAGCCACACTCGTAAGTGTGACGACAGCTGCGCCTAACCCGAAGAAGTATAGTGACACGAGCAAGGCAGGCATCAGTGCTATGATTACGCCGTACATGTTGCGCTCTACGGTGTCAGTACCGTGGGCGTGTGGTGAAAGTGATACTATTAATTTTCCCATTGTTTCTTTTACTTTTTGGCAGCACGGCTGCGGATGATTCCCATTACAGTTGACTTTCCCTGGCGGATGTTATCGAGCAGCGGACGGTGGGCGGGGCATGTGAACTGGCACGAGCCGCACTCTATGCAGCTCACGATGTCCTCACTTTCTGCACGCTCCCAGTTCTTGACCTCCGAAATCTTTGCAAGCAGATAGGGCTCAAGCCCCATGGGGCATGCTCCCACACACTTGGCGCAGCGGATGCATGGCTGTGGCTCCTTGCGGCGAGCCTCGTCGGCAGAGATGATGGTCACAGAGTTTGTGCCCTTGCAGATGGGCACTTCCACCGATGTGAGAGCCTTGCCCATCATGGGACCGCCGGCAAGCAGCTTGTTGTCGCCCTCCGGCATGCCGCCGCATGCATCAATGAGATCCTTCATTGGCGTGCCCATACGTACAAGGAAGTTGCCTGGCTTCTGAAGGCGCTTTCCCGTCACGGTGGTGTAGCGCTCAAAGAGAGGCTTGTTCTTCATAACTGCCTCATATACAGCGTATGCAGTGCCTACATTCTGAACTATTGCTCCAACGTTGACAGGTATGGCTGGAGGAGCTGGCACTTGACGGCGTATGACGGCATCTACCAGCTGTTTCTCGCCGCCTTGCGGGTAGCGTTGTTTCAGCGGAACAACCTCAACACGGTATTCTGTTCCCCCGAACACGTCTGCACACTTCTTGGTGAGCAGCTCTATGGCAGGCATCTTGTTGGTCTCTATTCCGATGTAGCCTGTCCTGACCTTGGCACCCTTCATGAGCAGCTCAAGACCCACGAGAATCTCATCGGCATGCTCCATCATCAGGCGGAAGTCGGCCGTGATATACGGCTCGCACTCCACGGCGTTGATTATTACGCACTCTGCCTTAGCCGTGGGCGGCGGGGTTAGCTTTATAAATGTGGGGAAGCAGGCACCGCCCATGCCAACCACTCCGGCATTCTTTATCCGGCTTACAATCTCCTCTGGTGTAAGCTCCGGATGAGCCGCAACGGTCTCAATCTTGTCAGAGCGGTCAATGGTCTCCTCCCATTCGTCGCCTTCCACGTTGATGATAATGACGGGCTTACGATAGCCTGTGGCGTCGATTGCGGTGTCAATCTTAAAGACTGTGCCACTAACCGACGAGAAAATCGGGGCTGAGACAAAGCCTCCAGCCTCGGCAATCATTGTGCCAACCTTTACCTTGTCGCCCTTCTGGACTACAGGCTTGGCAGGTGCTCCTATGTGCTGGCTCAAGGGGAAGATGGCTTGCTTGGGCAAGGCTGCCACCTGTGTCACAGCATCATGCGTCAGTTTGTTCTCCTCGGGGTGTACGCCACCTATTCTAAATGTTCTTATATTCATGCTTTTGCCTCCTCTTTCTTTTCTGGTTCAACATTGGCCTGCGCAGCCTCTGCAGGATTGGCGGAAGCTGTCGTTGCAGGTTTTGCAGCAGGTGCTTCAGCCTTGGGAGCAACAGGCTCCTTGGGCTTGGGAGCTGGTGCAGGAGAGGGGAAGTTGACGTCTAAGATGGCATGCTTCGGGCAAACGGTCACGCACTTGCGGCACAGGCGGCACTTGTTGAAGTCTATGTAGGCCAGATTGTTTTCAACAGTGATGGCGCCGAAGTTACACTCCTTCTCGCACTTGCCGCAGCCTATGCAGCTCACGCTACATGCCTTCATGGCAACAGCACCCTTGTCCTTGTTGACGCAGGATACATACACCTTTCTCCCCTTGGGTCCCTTCTTGCGCAGCTCGATGATGTTGCGCGGACAAGCCTTCACACATGCGCCACAGGAGGTGCACTTCTCCTCGTCGACCTCAGGAATGCCCGTCTCAGGATTGACCTTGATGGCATCGAACTGGCAGGCAGCCTCACAGTCGCCACAGCCTAAGCAGCCATAGCCACAGGCTGTCTCGCCAGCGCCACAGGCATTCATGGCAGAACAGGTGAGAAGACCTGAATACTCAGCAATGCGAGGCCGGTGCTCGCATGTGCCATTACATCTCACAACAGCCACCATAGGCTCGGTGTTGGCAATTGCCATACCGAGCAGGTCGGCCACCTTTCCCATGGTCTCGGCACCACCCACGGGGCACGAAAGCCCGTCGATGCTTCCGGCATCAGCTCCTTTGACGAGAGCGTCAGCCATTCCGCTACAACCTGGGAATCCACATCCGCCACAATTTGCTCCGGGCAAGACCTCGCTCACCTGGGCAATACGGGGATCTTCATAAACAGCAAATTTCTTGGAGGCTGCAAACAGCACGATAGCAGCTGTCAGGCCTATTGCTCCAAGCACAATCACTGCAATCAAGATGAAATTCATAAATTAGTTGTTTTTATTTGTTTTAGTTGTCTTAATATGTCAGGGCAATTATTCTATATAGAAGGAAACCTTGCGGCTTATTGACTTTCGCAACAGCCAAAGCAGCAGGTAATAAGGACAGAGCATGGCAAGCGACAGGAGCGCAGAATATCCCTCTTCCACACCAAGTGTGGTGAGGAATACCAGCGAGAAGACAAGGATGAGGAATGGTATTCCGAAAGCCAACAGCAGAGCACGGGCGGCAACGCTCGGGGAAGCACATACCACTACCTGCTGTCCCGGCTGGTATCTGCTGGCATCGCTACTTACAACATCGACAATTTTCTCTCTTGCTTCAGAAGCATTGCAATGTGCGGCAACCTTGCAGGCTCCACAAGCGGAAGTCTGCAGAATACGCACCTTTACGTTTCTGCCCTCAACACTATCCACTATGCCCGAATGCTCTATCTTGTTATTCATTGATTGCTTCAACACTGATTGCAATTCTTTTGCTTTGCAAAGGTACGAAAAAAAAGCCAAAGTCGATGTCTATCTATATATTTTTTTCAAAAAACAATCGTAATCGTTTGCAGATACAAATCTTTTTTATACTTTTGCAGCAGAATCTTAATAAAAAAGCAGACTATGAAGGCAACAGAACAAACTATTCAGCAGATTACACGTGCCATCCGCAAGATAGCAGACAAGTTTCCTGCGTCGACCGAAGCAACGCTGCTGACAGACATCCATATCAGGGTGACTCAGGAAACCGGCGAGCTTGTGGCGTTCGACGATGACGACAACGAGATTACCCGTTGCGTCGTTGAACAATGGATTGACAACAAGGACGATGACTTCTACAGCTCCGTAACAACGATTATCCGGAAGTGCATTGAGAAGAACAAGAAAATGGCTGAGTCGTTGTCGATACTGAAGCCCTACTCCTTCGTGCTTGAAGACGACGACAAGGAAACAGTTGCTGAGCTGTATGTTGTTGACGATGATACAATAATCATTGATCCGGAGCTGATGACCGGACTCGACAAAGACCTTGACGATTTCATTGAGAAGCTGATGAAAGAATGAGCCTCATTACGACCGGGCGAGATTGCGGCCAGCGTCTATGCGGAGGAATATGAAAAGCAGTATGGTGAACCCCCAAAGCGATGATCCCCCGTAGCTGAAGAATGGCAGCGGGATGCCGATGACGGGCGTCAGTCCGAGCACCATTCCCACATTTATGAACACGTGGAACAGGAATATGGATAGCACGCAGTAGCCATATACCCTGCCGAAACGATAGGTCTGCCGCTCTGCCAGATGTATCAGGCGGAGTATGAGCGCAAGGAACAGCAGCAACACTGTTGCCGAGCCTACGAATCCTTCCTCCTCGCCTACGGTGCAGAATATGAAGTCGGTGTCCTGCTCTGGCACAAACTTCAGCTTTGTCTGTGTGCCGTTGAGGAACCCTTTTCCCTCCAAGCCTCCAGAGCCAATGGCTATCTCACTCTGGTTGACGTTGTATCCGGCTCCCTTCATGTCGGAGTCAAGCCCGAGGAGCACGTTGATGCGCTTGCGCTGATGATCCTGCAGCACATGGTTCAGACCGTAGTCGGCTACATTGAAGAATGCTATGGAGCCGAGTGCAAAGGCTGCTATCCAGAAGTAGCTGCGGAGCCTTGTGGCCAGTGCCCGCCAGAGCAGGTAGCCTATGAGCAGGGCGCACAGTACTATCTGCACCCACACCACGTCGAAGGGTATGACATACATGGAGAAGAGCATCATGATGGCAGTCACTCCCACCGTGGCTCCGAGTATTTTCCATGCGTCGCGCTTGTCGCTGCAGTAGACGTATGTCAGTGCAGCAGAAAACACCTGTATCATCAGCAGCACGCAGAACTTGCCTACGGATGCGGGCATGCCGGGCAGCATGACGTGTTCGAAGCGTATTCCTACAACGAAGTAAACCACCATTGCCACTGCCGTGAAGAGTATGCTGCCCGGCATTCCCTCTCGATAGAACATCAGGAAGAAAGCCAGGTAGACCAGTGCAGAGCCTGTTTCCCTCTGCAGCACGATGCACGCCATGGGCATGAATATGACAAGGAGTGCGGCCCCGAAATGCTTCCACTTGTTGATGTCGTAGCCGAAGGTGCTCATCAGCTTGGCCAGGGTAAGTGCTGTGACGAACTTGGCAAACTCTGCCGGCTGCACCCTCACCGGCCCCAGCACCAGCCATGAGTGTGAGCCTTTTATGCTGTGCGGGTTGAAGATGGTGGCAAAGAGCAGCAGTATCATCAGTAAATAAAATATGTACGCGAACATATCATAATATCTGTCGTCAAGCAGCAGCAGCGTCAGTCCCAGCACCAAGCTGGTGCCTATCCAAATAATCTGCATGCCCGAGCGCGTTGCTAAGGAGAAGATGTCTGTATCGCCATAGGTGTAGCTTGCCCCGCACACGCTTATCCATCCGAATGTGAGCAGGGCCAGGTAGATGAGAATGGTCCAGTAGTCGAGCGAGCGGAGCACGCCGCTGCCGCTCTTGTCGTTTCTGCCTGATGTGGTAATGCTATCTGCTTGTTGCGCCATAGTGTATCACTCTGTGCTGGAACTCTTCAGCTTTCTTCTTCGATGCTTCAGAGAGTTTCCCGTTTATGTATTGTTCCATTATCAGCCCTCCCAAGGGCACACCATAGTCGGCACCCCAGCCGCCGTTCTCCACATATACGGCAACGGCAATCACTGGCTTGTCCATAGGTGCGAATCCCATGAACACGGAGTGGTCGTGACCGCGGTTTTGCGCCGTACCCGTCTTGCCGCAGGCCATGAAGTCGTAGCGTGCCAGGGAGCGGCATGTGCCACCCAGTGCCGATGAGCGCATACCCTGTACCACATAGTCGTAGGCGCGTCGTGAGGCTTTTGAGTAGTGGCGGCGGGTGAAGGTGGTGTCGAGAGGCTCGCCCTGCACCTTGCGCACCACGTGCGGCACGTAGTAATATCCGCGGTTGGCAATGGTAGCTCCCAGGTTGGCTATCTGCAGCGGCGTGAGCAGCACCTCGCCCTGTCCTATGGAAATGGAGATGATGGTAAGTCCGTTCCACGAGCCTTTATAGGCGTTATCGTAGAACTCGGCATTGGGAATGAGGCCCCGCTTCTCGCCGGGGAGGTCTATTCCAAGCTTGTATCCGAAGCCCATCGACACCATGTAGTCCCTCCAGGTGTTCATTGCGTTCTGCACCGAGCCGTACTTCTGCCGTGCTCCAATCATGTGATAGAGTCCCCAGCAGAAAAAGCCGTTGCACGACGTTGAGATGGCCGGTACCAGAGGCAGGGGCGCCGCATGTCCGTGGCAGCCTACGTGCAAGCCCCTGAAATTGAAGCCGTGCGAACAGGGGAATGGCGTGGTAGGGGTAATGATGCCCTCGGTAAGGAAGGTCAGTCCCTGCGATGTCTTGAAGGTAGAGCCGGGAGGGTAGAGGCCCATTATGCTGCGGTTCAACAGCGGTTTCCAGATGTCGCGGCTCAGCGTCACGTGGTTTTTTGAGCGCATGCGCCCCACCATCTGCCTCGGGTCGTAGGTTGGTGAGCTTACCATGCACAGCACCTCGCCCGTGGAAGGCTCTATTGCCACAATGCTGCCTATCTTGTTCTCCATGAGTCGCTCTCCTAATGCCTGCAGCTCAAGGTCTATGCTCAGTGTCAGGTTCTTTCCTGCCACTGGCTTGCGGTCGAGTTCGCCGTTCTTGTAGCTTCCCTGCACGCGCCCGTGGGCATCGCGCAGCAGAATCCTGACACCTTTCTCTCCGCGCAACTGCTCTTCATAGCTGCGCTCCACACCCTGCTTGCCTATATAGTCGCCTGGCTGGTAGTAGTCGTCGCGCTCTATGTCGGAAGGCGACACTTCTGCCACATCGCCCAGCACGTGGGCTGCGTAGGGATAGGTGTACTGTCGGATGCTGCGCCGCTGGACATAGAATCCCGGGAAGCGGAACATCTTCTCCTGGAAGATGCTGAAGTCGCGGTCGGACAGCTGGCTTATGAAGAGCTGCTGCGTGAAGCGCGAGTAGCCGGGATTCTTCGAGATGTCCTTGATGGTTGCCATGCGGTGGTCGAACTCTTCACGGGTAATGCTGAGTGTCTTGCAGAACTCAAGTGTGTCCAAGCGGCCACGCGCCTCATTCATCACCACCATGATGTCGTAGGCCGGCTGGTTATATACCATCAGCTTGCCGTTGCGGTCGGTAATGACTCCCCGCGAGGGGAAGTCGATGCGCTTGAGGAAGGCGTTCGAGTCGGCACTCTTCTTGTAGTCGTCGCTGGTAATCTGCAGTGTGAACAGACGTATGATGTAAATGACCACGATCAACGTGGCCACTCCCCCAATGACAAAACGCCTTGATTCGTATCCGTGGTCTTTCACGCCTATAGCCCCCTTATTTCCTTATCGTTTCTATGGTCATTATCAGCACCATCGTGAGCAGTGAGGTGCTGCCGATGCTTATCAGCCAGTACTGCCAGTTGAAGAAGTTGAACGTCTCTAATGTGAAGAACGCCAGACAATAGATGACCACGAGCACTGAGGCCATGGTGACAAAGCGCCACAGGCCAAGCTCGTGGGCCGATGCCTTGATTTTCTCTGCCGCATCGTGAGGCAGCAACAGCTCCAGCAGGTAGGGCTGAAGCAGCCCTATGAGTGTCAGGGCCGATGTTGCCACCCCTGGGGTGTTGGCAAACATGTCTACCAACAGTCCCATGGCGAAGCTCCACAGCAGTATTGCCCAGCGCGGATAGCTGCGCGGGAAGATGATGACGAAATAGACGTAGAGCAGGGGCGTGGCATAGTTGAACAAGTGTATGCGGTTAAGTACCAGTGCCTGGGTAAGGCACAGTACGAGAAAAAGTCCTGCCCGTCTGAGTGTGTCGATAGCCATAGCTTTCTGCTTAGTTTCTTGCCTTCATTACCTCTAACGAGTCCTTGGCTGCCTTCTGGAGCATGTTCCGCTCGCCAATGCTCTTGTCGTTGATGACAACCACATTGCGTAGGTTTGCAAAGTCGGTAGACAGTCTTACCTTAAGCCTGAACGACAGGCCGTCGGGCGAGTTGTAGATTTTCTCAATCTGTCCCACAAGCACTCCCGGCGGGAATATCGAGGAATAGCCGCTTGTCTCCACCCACTCGCCCCGATTGAATCGTGCGTGGCGGGGAATGTCCTCGATGAATGCCACTGAAGGGTCGCCGCCTGTCCAGTGCAGGTAGCCGAAGTATCCGCGACGCCTGATGGCACAGCTGATGCGCGAGGCCGAAGTGTTGAGCACAGGGATGACCACGGAATAGTGGTCTGACGCTAAGTAGACCACTCCCACAACACCATTGCCACAGGCCACAGGCATGTTGGTGTCAACCCCGTCGTTGCGGCCACGGTCTATAGTGATGAAGTTGTCGGGGCGGTCAACGCTGTTGTCCACAACCTTGGCCGACACCAACTTGTACTTGCTGAGCATCTCAAGCTCTGTGCGCTCCATCACCGTGGTGTCCTGTGTAAGCTCGGTGTAGAGGCTGCGCAGCTGTGTCACCTGGCGCTCCAAATAGAAGTTCCGGAGCGTCAGCTCCTCGTTGACGCGTATCAGCGAGAAGAATGTGGTGACCATTGAGCGAAGCTCGTACACCTTGCCCGTGACGGCATTGGCCGACGTGAACCACACGCTGCCCTGATAGCTGTTGTACTGAAACAGCATCACTCCGCCTATTACCTCTAAGAAGAGGAATAGCAGCCAGTGATGGTACTTGGCCAGAAAAGCTATCAGGTTCTTCATGTTGTTATCTCATCAGGAATGAGAAGCGGTCAACGTTTTTCAGTGCAATGCCTGCACCCTTGGCTACACAGTGAAGTGGGTCTTCGGCCACGATGAACGGAATGCTTATCTTGTCCGTCAAGCGCTTGTCGAGTCCGCGCAGCAGGGCACCGCCGCCGGTCAGGTAGATGCCGTTCTTCACAATGTCGGCATACAGTTCGGGGGGCGTGTTCTCAAGGGCTGAGAGCACAGCCGTCTCAATGCGTGCGACAGTCTTGTCCAAGCAGTGGGCAATCTCCTGATAGCACACAGGCACCTCCATCGGCAGGGCCGTTATGCGGTTAGGCCCGTGAACGATATAGTCCTCGGGAGCCTGGTCGCCGAGGTCGGTCAGGGCCGACCCCACGTTAATCTTTATGCGCTCAGCCATACGCTCCGACACCTTCACGTTGTGCTGGCGCGACATGTACTCCTGAATGTCGGCAGTCAAATCGTCGCCTGCCACCTTTATGGAGTTGTTTGCCACGATGCCTCCCAGCGAAATCACGGCAATCTCAGTGGTACCGCCGCCAATGTCTACAATCATGTTTCCCTCTGGGGCCTCCACATCAATGCCTATGCCAATGGCAGCAGCCATAGGCTCGAATATCAGGTAGACGTCGCGACCGTCGGCATGCTCGGCAGAGTCGCGCACGGCACGCAGCTCCACCTCTGTGGAACCTGACGGCACGCCGATTACCATCTTCAGCGACGGCGAGAACAGCCGGCTACCCACGTGAACCATTTTTATCAGTCCGCGCATCATCTGCTCACAGGCAGAGAAGTCGGCAATAACACCGTCGCGCAGCGGGCGGATGGTACGTATGCTGTCGTGGGTCTTCTCGTACATCATCTTTGCCTTTGCGCCCACGGCAATCATCTTATCTGTGCGGCGGTCTAAGGCAACCACCGACGGCTCGTCGACCACAATCTTGTCATCGCTGATAATGATTGTGTTGGCCGTCCCCAAGTCCATGGCTATCTCCTGGACAAAACTAAAGAATCCCATTTATGAATTATGAATTGTTAATTGTGAATTACGAATTGTGAATTAACCCCCCAACACCTACTTCATAAACCACTCGTGAATGGCAGTGTCATAGTGAGAGCTTACGCCAAAGGCCCTTGTGGCCAGCATGCGGCGCTGTTCGCGGGTAGTCTCTGCTCCATTCTCGTTGAGAATGTCGAGCAGAACTGAGTATTCTGCCTTCGAAGGCACTATCACCACGTCGTTGAAGTTCTTTGCAGCAGCGCGGATAAGCGAGATGCCGCCAATGTCAATCTTCTCGATGATGTCGGCCTCGTCGGCTCCGCTTGCAACAGTCTGCTCAAAGGGATAGAGGTCTACAACCACGAGGTCGATCTCGGGTATCTCGTACTTGGCCATCTGCTCACGGTCGCCATCGTAGTCGCGGCGGCCAAGTATGCCGCCGAACACCTTCGGGTGGAGAGTCTTCACACGCCCGCCCAAGATTGATGGGTAGGTGGTGAGGTCTTCAACCTTCTGGCACTCGTAGCCTAAACTCTCAATAAAGCTCTGGGTACCTCCTGTAGACAGGAATTTCACGCCTTCGTCATTCAGCTTCTTCAATAGCTCGTCAAGTCCGTCCTTATGGAAAACAGACACGAGCGCAGTCTTAATTCTTTTTCTTTCTGCCATATTCATTATAACGTTATAGTGTTTACGCAATTGAGGTTGCAAAGATACAAAAAAGAGGTGACTCCGCAATGAAAACCATCACATTTTTTTCTCTTTTCCCCCAATTCCTAATCATAAGTCAAGCCGACGTGCGCTGGCGCACCGCCTCGAACAGCAAAATTGCGGCCGAGACAGACACGTTGAGCGAGTCCAAGCGCCCTAACATCGGTATGCGTATGTGGGCCGTTGCCGCTGCCCGCCATTGCTCCGTAAGTCCTGTCGACTCTGTTCCCATGACAATGGCTGTGGGGCCGCGCATGTCGGTGTCGTAATACAGGCTGGAGTCCTGGAGCTGCGCAGTAAGAATGCTGAAGCAATGCCCGCGAAGGAAGTCGATACACTCCTCCGATGTGGTCACCACCGTGGGAACGGTGAACACCGCGCCAATGGAACTGCGTATCAGGTTTGGGTTGTACAGGTCGGTAAGGGCGTCGCAAACTATCACGCCATCGGCCTTCGCGGCATCGGCCGAACGCAGTATGGCGCCGAGGTTGCCCGGCTTCTCCACCCGCTCTACCACTAACAGAAGCGGACACTTTCCCAGCACCAGGTCGCCAAGGCGGCGCTCTCGCCACTTCACCAAGGCTATCGCGCCCTCGGTGCTGCCGCGATAAGCCATTCGCTCATATACGGCAGGCGTGACAATCACCTTCTGGCAGTCACTCGCCATTCTCCCCACAAGTTCCTCAACCCTGCTGTCAATCTCCGGGCAGAAGAACACGCTGTCCACCTCAAAGCCCGCCGACATGCAATGTTCCAATTCGCGCCGGCCTTCAACCACGAAGAGTCCCGATGCCCTGCGCTCTGCCGATTTCTGTTGCAAGGCAATCACTCGCTTTACACGAGTATTGTGAATGCTCGTAACTGTTTCCGTTTCCTTCATCTTGCTGGTGTTCAAAGTATTATCAATGTCCAATAAAGCACTACTGTACGGTCAATTCCGCACCGTTACCTTCACAGACTTGTTGCCAATTGTCACTATTGCCACCTCGCCATTGCCAAGGGAGGTGCTTATTGTTGCAGTACCGTTGATGCTGTTCCCCATTCCTACATGCCTGCCTGACAGGTCACTGATGGTGACAATGGTTCCGTCGTCCACACCACTAACCGTAAACAGTCCGTTGACGCTCTTTATGAGCACTGCATTTGTACGGATCTGAGTCAGGCTCTCTATTTTGCTCTGCGACTGTGGCTCAACGTCAATCCAGCAGATGGTGGCTGTGGCTGTCTCAGAGTTTTCATAGCCTGGCTTCGCGGCATATACGCTGATAGCGTATGACTTGCTTAGTGCCACTCTGCTGGACACGTTGTTCTGCATGTCTCTGGCGGCGATGGTGTAGTGGAAGTCCGCATCCTCAGTATCACAGTCGAATGTAATCTCGCCGTTCTCATAACTGATGGTGGGCGTAGAGCACCTGCCGAAGACGTTCTCCGTGAGCGTTCCCTTTACAACTACGTCTTCGGCAGGCATGGCTATGGGGATAGCGCTCCAGCCTGAGAATGTGTAGCCCTCCTTCTCCGGTGCAGGCTCATGCGCAATAAACTCCCCAGTAACATATTCAACGGTCTTGTAAAAAGCGTCGTTCACCATATAAGTCAGCTTGTATGTCCCTACTGCTTTTATGGCCATGAAGTTTTTCCATGGCTCTTTTGCCTTGTATGCATTAATAGAAGACTTGGGGACGTAGAGTGTTTTGCGCATAATTGTGTTTTTATTAAAGGCTGATAGGCTTGTTTGAGGCACTTTTTTTGCTTTGCAGGTAACATTGGTTAGCTTTGGGCATGAGTAAAAGGCGTTATCGCCAATGTTTTCAATTCCCTTACCTATTACTATCTCCGTAATGTTAGCACAACCATAGAACGCACCACTTCCAATGGAAGTCACACTGTCGGGTATGTCCACTGAGGTTAAGCTGGTGCAATTTAAGAACGCATTGCTTCCAATGGAAGTCAAACTGTTGGGTATGTCCACTGATGTTAAGCTGGTGCAATTTGAGAACGCATTGCTTCCAATGAAAGTCACACTGTCGGGTATGTTCACTGAGGTTAAGCTGGTGCAGTTTGAGAACGCATTGCTTCCAATGGAAGTCAAACTGTTGGGTAAGTTCACTGATGTTAAGCTGGTGCACCCTAAGAAAACAATAGCGCCTAAGATGGTGACACCACCAAGGATGGTCACTGAATCTAAGCCTGTACATCTGAGAAAAGCACGTTCGCCTATAGAAGTCACGTTGGCAGGGATGGTTATTGAGGTTAAGCCTGTGCACTGACAGAAACCCAAAAAGTCAATGGAGGTTACGCTATTGGGGATAACGGTAGTCTTACAACCACTAATTAACGTATTTGTTGCTGTCTTAATAATCGCATTACAGTTCTCACGTGAGTCATAGACTGCATTTCCTTTTTCTACTACAATAGAAGTTAAGCTGGGGCAGCCAGCGAAAGGATTGGGGCCAATAGAGTCAATGCTGCTCGGTATGGTCACTGAGGTTAAGCCGTTGCAATTATAGAAAGCGCCTGAGCAGATTGTTCTTAAGCCATTAGGAAAGGTCACTGAGGTTAAGCTGGTGCATTCTGAGAACGCCCTACTTCCTATGCAAGTCACATTCTTAGGAATGTTTACCGAGGCTAAGACTATGCAATTATAGAAAGAGTAATTGCCGATAACAGTCACGCTCTCAGGAATGTTCACTGAGGTTACTCGTCTGCAATAAAAAAAAGCGTTATTGCCGATTGTGGTCACCGTGTATGAAACATCATTGTATGTAACTTTCTCGGGAATGATTATTGATCCGGAATAGAAGTTATCGTTACTACTGGATGAATTATGATATGTTACTTCCGCCGTCTTGGTAGTATCATTCAGGTTGTAACAGATGCTGTCGATGACAGCATCGTAAGCACTTGCCATTGACGGCAGGAATAATAGTATGAAAAATGTTATTTGCTTCTTCATGTTTACGCATTAGCTCTGTTTCAATACTTATCGTCCGCAAAGATAATAAGAAAAAGCGGAATCACAAAGCGAAACAGTTTTTTTTGCATAATTATATTCCCTATACGCTTCTAAAGGTAGACGATGCCAGGCATCGTCTGCCCACAATAAAGCCGACCTGCAAAGGTAGCTAAAAGTCTCCATCCAACCTACGATGAGGGTGGTGATAGCGGAATCCAGATTTCTGAAAGTGCTGGAAACGAGTCCATTGCCCATTGCACTCCCCCTTGTGGGGAGCCGGAGGGGGTTTGTTACGCGCGCGTAGGAAATGGAGGTAAACCACTGCTATCTCGTACGCTCGCACGAGGAGGTGGTGGCGGGTTTGCGGGCGAGGGTGCCCGCGCTCCGAAATTAGATTGTACTCATTGCCAAACTACAGGGGGTACGCTAAAATACCATAAAAATCGCATGCGGATGATACGGCGTATACAATTCTTTTCGTAAATTTGCGTGCTGTGCGGTTGAACAGCAGTATGACCGCAACGTGGTCACCTCTAAATAACCGGGTGGTGCGAAGCACCCCCGGAGAAGCAGAGGGGAGGACAACGACCCTGAAGGGGTCGCCCTATACTGCTGCTGGGGAACTCTTTTAGAGTGCATTCGTAGTGTTCCTACTTCCGCAGGTCCTTCGGACGCTGCGGTTCTTGGACAAGCCAAGCGAACAAGTTCGAGTCCTGAGCGAAGACGCTTTCAGCGTCATTTCAACCGCACAGGTCGAAAAATTCTGCCTACACTGCCTACATTTTGCCTACACTGTTTATCGTCTTGTAAACCAGTAACTTATATAATAGTGTAGGCAATGTAGGTAAA
>JAFSKJ010000077.1 GCA_017449025.1 Prevotella sp.
ACGTCTGTCGTTGTGGAACACGAATCTCGCAAGTTCCGAAACCCACAGCAGGCAGATGACAACGAGGCGTCTGCGTGGTACGTTATATACCTTATTTATATACGTACTGGCGTGGGCTAACTGCGTTGTCTATCCTGTGTGGGTGAGGCAATGCGAGAGCCTGTGTTCCCTGGATAGACAGAAGAACAGACTCCTACGCCTTTTTTTACGCTATATGAAACCTAAAACGAACTTAAAAAGCTAAATCAGAGGAGACTATGATGCGTTTAGCAGCACAAGACGTGTTTGCTTTCAAACATTATTTCAGCTTATGAGATGCAACAAGTGCGGACTTATAAACAGCGATGGTGCCACAACATGCTCTAATTGTGGCCAGCCGCTGGTTGAAAATGGATATGGAATGGCCATACCTACTCAGAACATTAATTACTCCGGGTATGGAGCACCTGCACACCAGGCACATCCAACTGTGCTTGATGCGCCAAACATGCAACAGCGGGAAATACGTGCAACAGTGATGGACTCAACAGCCAATGCCGCCTTTACTCCGAAACAAACTGTAGTGGGGTATGGTGGCATGGAGCAAGGCTCTGCAAACCCGCGGTCGACAGTATTGGACAAGGGGACACGGACATGCCCACACTGTGGATATAATGCCCTGCCAGGATTTGACGACTGCCCCAATTGCGGCAAACCAATGGACGGAAGCCAGCCTCAAGAAGAGATATCCGAAAGCAGTACATCTTCAAAAGGCTTTCAGCAGCCCCCTATGACTACCTGCCCAAAGTGTAAGACAGAGATTCCTGCCACCAGCAAATTCTGTCCGGAATGTGGGGAAAAGATGGAAGGAACAATAATAATAGGTAGAAGACATAGGGGAAACATTGACAAGCAGGAGGCAGAGAAGACCATTGAGCCGCCAACGCCGAAGTGCAGCCTGACAGCCCTTCCCGACGACGATGGTGAGCAGGAGCAAGCCCCTCAGCAATACGAAGGTGCAGAGGTGTTACTCAACAGGCAAAACACCGAACCAACCAACCGCACTATAACACAAAAGGAACAAGCTGTTCTTTCCTTTGCCGAAGGAGGCTGGTATATAGAGAACCGTAGCAACTCCAATCCTACAAGTCTTATTGCTAACAGGAAAATGGAACTCCAGAAAGGCGATATCGTCGTCATGGGAGACCGCAGGTTCCGCTTCGACACCGATGATGCTGACGAACAGAATGGCACAGACCAGAACAAGTAACAACACTGCATAACATGAGTTCAAGTTTGGTTGTAGACAGGTGTGACTATTCGCCGGGACAAACCGTTAACGGGAAGTACACGGTAAGGAAAACTCTTGGTGAGGGGTCCTTTGGAGTCGTATACCTTGTCGAGGACTACAGGCGGCAACCCTTTGCGTTGAAACTGTTGCGTCTTTGGGAAGTGCCACAGGAAATACGCGAGCCATTGAAAAAACGCTTTGGGCGCGAGTTCCACACAGGACAGATCGGCTGTCATAACTTGGTCCAGTCTGTAGACTACGGGAAAGTGGGCGGCAATCCTTATATAGTAATGGAGTTCTGCCCCGGAGGCGACTTGGAACCACGGTTAGGACATCCTGATGGCCATACTCCCCGCATCTGCCAGGAAATACTTGTAGGACTCTATGCCCTGCACAGCCACGGCAAGGTGCATCGCGACCTCAAGCCAGAGAATGTTCTCTTCAAACAGGACGGAACAGCTGCCCTTACTGATTTCGGTATAGCCGGCGATCGCAATCACCGCATGACGCAATTAAGCCTGTTAGGACGGCCAAATCAGATGTTTGGCACATACGCATATATGCCACCGGAACAGGTGAACCGCGTACGTGGCGGAGCCACCGTAAAGCCTACAACAGACATTTTCTCATACGGTGTTCTTGTCTACCAGCTGCTTACTGGTCAGCTTCCCTTCGGCTCACTTGAGAACCACAACGAACTTGCCGAATACCAGAAACGCGGAAAAAACGGAACATGGAATCGTGACCTGATACGCCGCTTGCCAGACAGCGACAAATGGATGCGCCTTATCGAAGGATGTCTGATTCCTGATTACGAGAAACGTTTGCAGACAGTAAGCGAAGTTATGAGAATGATTCCTCAAAGCCAATCAGCACCAAAACCTGTACAGCTCGTAAATAGCTATAGACCCGTGCCAGCCAAATACGCTCGAGGCTATCAGCTAAGAGTAATGCAGGGAGAAGAGTATGGACGCACATACGACTTAAACAAGCTCATGACCCCTGACCATCGTGTTGTCACTGTAGGAAGGGTGCAAGGGAATGCTGTACTGATAAAGGCAGAGCAGAACGACTACATGTCAAGACGTCACTGTACCATCGAAGCATCCCGGAAAGGGCAGTGGGTGGTGAGAGACGGACAGTGGAACCCAGAGGCCAGGCAGTGGCTGCTGTCGCGCAACGGCACCTATGTCAACTCAAGGCCTGTCACCCCCGACGGATACTACCTTAGCCCAGGCGACATATTAGCCATGGGTGGCATAACAATGAGATTTGAAAACTATTAACCCAAGTAATAACTAAAAATTTAAGATTTATGGAAACTCAAAGTGGTTACAAACGCACTATGGCCGGCTCTGTTGGAGCGGGCATGGGTGCCATCTTTAATGCCTCAGGACGTACATATTACATCTTGGAGCATAAGACAACTTCAAAGTATCACAGCGCCGGTGAGCAGCAGAAGATTATTATCGACCAAGTGGAACTGGGTCGTGACCCGTCATGTCAGGTTCGTTTTGACGATGACAGCTGCCCCACCGTTAGCCGTAAACACGCTGCTATCGTTCGCGACGGCCAGAACTGGCAGCTCATCCACTTGTCGGGAAGCAACCCTACTATGGTGAACGGGCGTACTGTTCAGGGCAGCTACTTCCTACAGTCGGGTGATGAGATTCAGCTTTCTGCCAACGGTCCTCGCATGGGATTTATTGTTCCTCAAGGCAAACAGGCACTAACCTCCAGCATCAAGCTTACAGAGCGCATGAACCTGTTCCGCCAGCAGGCACTGGCACCCTATCGCAGGGCTATCTGGACATTGGCTACACTTCTGTTGCTCACCATCGTCGGATTTGGCATCTGGACTTATATGCTAAGCAATGATTTAAAAGAGCAGAAACAGCTTGCAGAACAACTGCAGGTTGAGCAGATTATGCTCACAGATCAGATAGACTCTTTAGAGGCAATGGCAAACAAGACACCAGAAATGCAAAAACAAATTGCTGAGTTGAAGGGACGGCGTGACGAGGTTATCTATAAAACTCGAGTTATTGAAAAGAAGATTCAAGTGAAGGATCCTAATTATATTTTGCCAATACCTGTGCCAGAACCCGAACCCGTTATTGACCCTGTACCGCCAACTCCAGATGACCCCACACCAATTGAAGGTGATGATATCCGGGAATACTACGGTAGTATCTACCGCATCATTGTGGAAAATATTACCATAGAAGATCGAAACGGAGTATCTCACCCATCAAATATCAGTACCAGTGAAATTGATTGCGGTTCGGGATTCGTCCTGCCTAACGGTGGTTTCGTTACCGCCCGCCAGAACATCCAACCATGGATTTATGTGGACGGCAATTCTCCTTCCGACATTTGGCGTCGCCGCTTGGCTGCCATCTTCGCATTGGGCAATAAAATTAACATCAGCTATTCTGCCTATAGCACCGACGGTCCTGCTCAACGCCTGCAATTCAGCAGTCGAGACTTCTCAATGCCCACGGGCGGTGATATTGTAACAGCCCACATTACTATTACAGAGGAAGACATCGTATATTTCGAGAGCCTTGGACTGACAATTAACCGCAAGCAGCTCCTGAAGGAAGGTATTGATATCCAACATGCTACAGCCTCTGCACGCGCCTATGCTGTCTATCCTGGTACTGGGCGTGCGGGTATTCCCATTGATGCTGGCGCTTCGAATAGCATTGCTGGTGGAACACCACTTGACATTGTCTACTATGAGACCAGCAATGTCCAGAATTTGGCTGGTGCTGCTAACTACTTTACTGCTAATACACAAAAGGCTGACAACCGTGGTGGTACTATTCGCCTGCAGTCTGGCCCAGGCTCAACGGCATTTGGCGCCCCTGTGTTTATCACTGAAAAGAGTGGCAAGCACATGGTAGTAGGTGTATACGTAGGCAATTCAAGAGTTGTGCCAGTTCACCGTTTCCAGTGATTACTTTTGGTGGCGATGCTTACATACATCGTTCCAGCTTATAAGCATCGCCACCTTTATTATTATAATTCCTAAAAAACATGATTATGTCAAACAATAAATTTTTCAAATATTTGTCAATAGCTGCCATTATGGGGCTGTGCACAATAACTATGGGCAGCTGCCGTTCACATCGTACTATTGAAAAAAAGAATGTGGTCATTCTCGATGATCAGGAAACTCCGCTTAAGCCTTGGGTGAACTGTCGCACCTGCGATGGAAAGGGTACCTGTACTCGTTGCAAGGGGACAAAAAAAGTGCAGGGGCAGAAGTGTGTCACCTGCTCAGGCACAGGAAAGTGTAATGTATGCAATGGCGAGGGTGGATACCGCGCCGATTAATTAGCGTTAGTCTTAAAACAATCATTCTATATGTCAGAAGTGAAGTTCAAGATGGCGGCGGGCACTAACGTTGGACTCGTTCGCACAAACAATGAGGACAACTTTATAGTGTGCCCCGACCTGGCTACTTCAACATGGCTCATCCCCCAGGACAGCAATTATGCTGACCTGGGGGAACTGGGAGCCTTGCTCGTTGTGGCCGACGGCATGGGAGGAGCAAATGCAGGAGAGGTGGCTTCTGCCATCTGTGTGAACACTATACAAAACATGTTCACACCCGACAGGCTTGCTACCATTGTCACCGATGAAAAAGCGGTACAGCAGTTTATGGCCGATGTGGTTCGGACCGCCGACTTGAACATCATGAAGCATGGGCGCAAAAGCAAATCTACAAGGGGCATGGGCACTACGGTGGTCATGGCCTGGATTTTAGGGAAAAGGGCATATATATGCTGGTGTGGCGACAGCCGCTGCTACGTCTACAATGCCCAGCGCGGACTGATGCGGCTTTCGAAAGACCACTCATACGTACAGGAACTGGTTGACAGCGGGTTGTTGAAGCCTGAGCTGGCAAGCGAGCACCCCATGTCGAACGTGATTACACGGTGTTTGGGTGATGTGGAGAAGCGAGCCAATCCCGACACCCGTGTATATGAACTGTATAGTGGCGATACCATCTTGCTGTGCAGCGACGGGCTGTCTGGCTTATGCTCCGACGAAATAATAGCCCATATTATTGCCACATACAGTCAGACACCTATGGACTGTTGTAAAGTTCTTATCGATGCAGCACTGCAAGGCGGAGGACACGACAACGTGACGGTGGCACTCAGCACTGTAGGCATAGAGGGCGAGGAAATGCAAATGCCTGAAGAATCCACTTATATAGCTCAAAAGGAGCGCGACGGGTTGCGGGCAACACTCGTGCCATTCCCAATAGCCAAAAACGAATCTGAAGAAACTGAAGACGTGGTTGCCGAGACGGAAGAGGAAGCTACCGAAGAAAAACCATTAACCGAAAAAGATACCGATACCGAAAAAAAAACTACTCCAGAAGAAATGGCAGAAGAAGAGGCCATAAGTCTGGATGCGGACAAACCGTCGGAAGAAGCAGAGCCAACAGAGGAGGCTGTTGCCGAAGAGGATGCTTCGAAAACAGAAACAGAAGCCGAAGAAGAAAAAGCTACCGACGGTAATGGTGAAAAGGAGGAAGAAGAGCAGAAACAGCCAGCCAAGGAGGAAGAAAAAGAGGAAGAAGAGAAACCAACAAAGAAATCTCACTGGTTGAGAGCAATACTCTTTGCACTATTGTTTGTGGCCATCATGGCAGTCATCTACATCTGTGTCTCTCCAGAGTGCCGGCCAATTAGGAACGACATATATAACACATTACAAAATACTATTAACAGCTTAAGAAACCCCTGACGCATGGAAGAAATAATCAACGGGAAATATTCCTTGGAAACTTGGCTTGGCGGAGGTTCTTTCTCTGACGTATGGAAAGCCAGCGACATACAAGTACCAGGCGTGGTGAAAGCCATAAAGATTTATAAGCCCACGGCTCAAACGGAAAGCTTAGGAAGAGAAATAATGATGGGCGAGTATGGCATTATGGCCAACACCAACCATCCCAATCTGCTACGCCCCGACTACTTTGACTATTGCCGGGGCGGCAAATACGACGGACGACCGTTCCTGGTGCTAAGTTTTTGTGAGAGAGGAAACATCAAAAGCCTTATGGGAAAGTTCAGCGAGAGCGATGCCTGGCATCTCCTTCGCGACATAGCCAGCGCCCTTGACTACCTGCACTCTCAAAATCCGCCAATCCTGCATCAGGACATCAAGCCTGAGAACATACTGATAGGGTCGAACGGCGAATACATTCTCACCGACTTCGGTGTAAGCGTTAAGGTAAAGCCCCATCAGGACTTCAGCGACAAGTCGGTGGTTGAAAGAGCTAAACTGTCTGCCGGCACGTTGACATACATGGCACCGGAACGTTTCCAGAAAAACCAGAAGCCATTGTTGTCCAACGACGTATGGGCCCTCGGAGCCACCATCTATGAGATGCTGGCCGGATTCCCCCCATTTGAGCTGGGCGGCAGCAACCAGCGCAACGGCGACGAGATACAGCCCTTGGACAACAAATACTCTGAGACTTTGCGAAACACCATACTCGAAACGATGGTGCAAGACACTTCCAAGCGCCCTCAGGCAAAGATACTTGTTGAGAAGGCCGACAAAGCACTTGACAGACTGGCTAAAGGGCTGCCCGTGGATGAGCCAGAAGACGAGACGCCTAACGATGTGGAGCACGAGGAAGAGCAAAATAAAGAATTGCGGAACGATGAGGAGCAGAGAGAGACCTCTCTGCAAAACAACCTCAAGTCCACACAGATTGAAGAATCTGCTGTTTCTGATGTAGACAATAATACTACAGAAACGGATGACGGCAGCAGCGAGTTTAAAAAGACGATGGTCGACGGCGGGAACGCCACATACGAGCCAATACCTGATCCAGAGCCGTTACCAAAACCAGAGCCACTTCCAGAACCAGAGTCACGCCCAATATCGCAATCTGCTCCTGCTTGGCTCTACGTTGTAGCCGCAATAGTGGGTCTTGCGATAGGCGGCCTGGTAAGCTTTATAATATAAATAAGGTTCACGCGAGATATTTCAAAAACGAATAACAAATAAAAACTTAAATCGATATGAATACTATTAACAAACTACGCCTTTGCTTGCTTGCCATGCTAACGTTGGTGGCGATTAATTCGTTAGCTGATGAGCTGGTACTCGACCGAAGTACTATTTCTTTTAACTCATCAGCTCATGAAAACATATTATTTAAAGTCAAAAGCGATACAGGATGGATGGTGGATGTTACAGATCCTGCAGGAGAACGAATCGATTGGCTTTATGATATTAATCCTGCCTCCGGTGATGCGACGGGAGATGGATGGGCTACAGTAACATTGAAAGCAAAAGAAAACGAATCAACAGAAGACCGACATGCGACTATCATTGTAAAGGCAGGGGAGGCTTCAGAATCTATTTCTATCATACAATATGGGAAGGTTGTAGAACTTGTGCTCAGCACCGATAAGCTGTCATTCGGACAGCCTGCAGGGGACCGCACATTCACCGTAACGAGCAATGTCGCATGGACGGTGAAAAGTAGCGACGAGAGCTGGCTGACGATAACTAACAATGACAGTGGTGAAGGAAACGAGGCGGCTCCCGTTACCGTCACTGTGCATGCGAAGGAAAACACAAATTCTGACTCACGACCTGCAAAAATTACTGTATCAGGCGGTGGCACAAGCCAGACAATAGAGGTAACACAGTTGGGCAAGGAGGCAAACATCTCACTCAGCACCGACAAGCTGTCATTCGGACAGCCTGCAGGG
>JAFSKJ010000078.1 GCA_017449025.1 Prevotella sp.
CGCGCTACTCCTATCATGCCCCTCTGGGGCATTCCCACCTTACGCTCGCATACGAGAAGGCACAGATAAGTAGTCTTGGTTGTTTAGGTTGTCGTTAACATTCCCGCTGGGGCATTCCCACCTTACGCGCGCGTTCGAGAAGGCACAGATAAGTTGTCTTGGTTGTCCAAGTTGTCGTTAACATCCCCGCTGGGGCATTAGGCTGCGCATGGAAATTATAATAATTTAACGAATAAATACATAAACAACAAAAAAACGCAAAATAGGTTGACACGCTGACACAACGCCGATGTACAGGGCGTTTGCAACCTTTTTCAAGGGTGACACGGGTGACACAAGGCTGACACATTAGGTACGCGACAATCTGCGCGGAATGTCGCGTACCTACGGCACGCCTCCCTGTGATGGCATTCCAATAGCCATTTCGCCATACCTACGGCATGGCTGTATGGCTGGCTACTCCTATCATGCCCCTCTGGGGCATTCTCACCTAACGCGCGCGTATGAGAAGGCACAGATAAGTTGTCCAAGTTGTCGTTGGTTCATAAAAAAGAGTGGCACTTTACGATTGTAAAGTGGCACTTAATTTCAAAAAAGTGCCACTTTGGCTCCGTAAAGTGCCACTCTACGGATGAGGCCTTAATGTTTCACGGAAAAGTGTAAATAAAATTCATAAAAAATATTGATGTTTCGGACAAGAAAAAAAAGGGGAAATCGGTAAGTTTTCGGTGAATTAGACTCAAAAAAAACAGAGGGTGTGCCAAGCCGGCACACCCTCTGTTTTTTGAGTCTATATGTCTGCGGTTTACTTAACCACGAACTTCTTGCCGTTCTGGATGTAGAGACCCTTCTTCAGGTTCTGCTTGCCCGTAGCCACCTTCATGCCGGAGATGGTGTAGACAGCGTTTGCGGCAACCTTGTCGGCAGCAACCACGTCGGAGATACCGGTGTTGCCAGAAGACTTGTACTTGTAGATCTTCAGGTTGTCGAACCAGCAGCGGCGTGCAGGAGCGTTGGTACCGTAGTTAGAGGTGACTGTGAACTGAGTGATCTTCTTGTCGCCGGAAGCCGTCTCGTTAAGAGGTACAGCCTCACCGTCGCAAGTACCGTTCTTGGCGTTTACGAGCTTACCCTGTGCATAGCCCGACTTCAGGTCAACGACGAGAGTGAACGACGACTTGTTGCTTTCTGCAACAATATCGATGTTGCCAGCCGATGACGAGCCAACGCCTGATACGTATGTCTTGAGATCCAAGCCAGTGTTCTCTGCATTGTTGAAGTCGTTGTACTCAGTAGCGCCATTGTAGCGGTCGAAGCTGTGACCAGCCACGCGCTCACCAGCCTCGTTGAGCAACTGTATCTGCAAGTAACCGCTACCCATGTTTCCGTACCAAGAATCATAGCTTACCTCGATTACATCTTCTTCAGTAGCTGCCTCCGGCAGGTTGACAATAGCGCTGCCACTGCCCTTACATCCTATGCGGAGCACATCGTTGTACTCACCGTTGTAACCCAGCATGAACACGAGTGCATCCTTGTTACCTACGTTGTCCATCTCAACAGAGGTGAACTCCATCTGTCCTGCAGCACCCTTGATGACGTATGTCTCGGCACCTGTCTCAGGATCGGTGACAGTCTCGAAAGAGTTGGAGAAGTCGATGTCGACAATTGGGGTAAGGTTGGCACTGGCTTCGAAGGCAGTCTTTGCTGTTGCAAGAGCCTCAATCTGGGCAACCAGACGGGCGTCGTCGGCCTCCTTCTTGGCATCGGTAGAATTGTTCATCACGTCGTCGAGCACTGCCTGTGCATCGTCGATGGCCTTCTTGTATGTAGCCTTGTCGCCTTCAGCATTTCTGTCGCTATTGAGGAACTTGTTGGCATCAACCAGTGCATCCTTCAGCGATGCAACGTTCTTGTTCTCAGCAACCACGAAGTTGATGGCATTCTGATAGCCGCGAACCACCTGATACTCCAAGCGCTTGGTGTCGCCATTCTCGTCGGGCTCTGAGTAAGCCTCGACACCCTGATACAGTGTCCAGTCGGTCAGCTCGTCGTTGGTGGCCACTCCGGCATCGGTACCGTCGGCAGTAACCCATCCCTTGGCAATTATTTCATTATAGTAGGGATCCCATTTGGTGAGAGCATTCTTCAGCGAATCCTGCTGCCAGGGATAGTTCTTGTTGCCAACCATGCCCTGCAGCTTTGTGCGCGCATTGACGGCAGCGTTCCACTGTGCAATGAACTTGTCCCAGGCCTGCTTGCGCTCGATGGCTGCATCCGGGTCGCCGAAGTAGCGAACCTTCACGTCCTTGACATAGAAGGCACCGCCTACCTTGCCCTCAGTGCCGGGCCACCAGAAGCCTGCGCGGAAATCGCCGTCGTTCTTGATGTCGGCAGACATGTAGAACCACTGATAGTCCTCACCTACAATAGGCCCAATCTCAACGGTATCGGCACCGATGTACATCTTACACATGGTCTCGAGGTTGAACACCTGACCGGGGCAGGGCCATGAAGACGAGCCCACATTGGCGTTGCGGATTGCGCCGGAGATGAAGTAGCGGCCTGCGGGGAAGTCCTTGTTGAATGTGGTGAAGAAGGCAGGTCCCTGAGTCTGACCTCTCTGGATGGCAGACATCATGTAGTCGGCATTTGACACGTGGCCCCAGTTGCCGCCCGTGAACTCAAGGTTGGTGATTGTACCAGCAGTGAAGGCACGGCCACGGCCAACGTTGGGAAGCGATGGGAAGTCAAGGCCTACGAGCTTGCTGTTCATGTTGGTAGAGGTAACGACCAGGAACTCTTCCAAGGCACCGTCGAAAGCCTCCATCAGAGACTCCACATAGCTTGCATCGTCGAACTGGTCGGTAGCCATCTGCTGCTCAACCATGCCCATTATGCCTGCAAAGGTGTCGTGGGCTTCGGCTGCGTCGGCAGTATTGAACTCGGGATGCTCCAGAAGAACCTTTGCCTGGGCAATCTTGTTCTCGGCAATACGGATGTCGTAGACCGACATGGCCTTGTGAATCTCGATGTTGGTAATCATCGACTCAGAGGCCAGCTGCTCTATGCGCATCACAAGCCACTGCCCCTGCTCAACGTTTGCAGTGAAGGCGAGGGTCTTCCACTCGTCGCTGATGGTCATAGACGAAGCCACATTGACAACAGGAGCATCCTCGGCGCTGAGCACCTTGACGCGGGCACCGTCGGTGTTGAGGAAGAAGTCAACGCAGTTTGCAGGGATAGTGGTAGTAACAGTGCCATCCTTTTCGGTTACAGAAATAATGTCAGTGTTGCCAAGTGCTGTGCCCTTAAACTGTACGGACACGACATAGAGTCCCGGCTCCTCGGGCTGCCATCTTCCGCAGATGGCGGCTTCCTTTGTTGCGCCGTTGCTCTTCAGAGCGCTTTCACCGGCAGGGCCTACGCCCGGCTCCACCGACCAGGGGTCGCCAGCAATTGAAAGAGGATCGCCAGCGGGGTTGGTCCACCCAGTGGCATTGTCTGCAAAGTTTCCATTAGTAACGAGGTTCTCACCCATTACCTTTACTCGTCCCGTAGCAGTAAAGATGTAGTCGTTCACGTTGAAGGCGAACGATGACAAAGCACTAACCACGGCAAGAGCAGCCAAAAGTAGTCTTTTCTTCATAATGTTTAAAAAATTAGTTATTAATAATGATATTGTCTGTTCAAACAGTAGCGATGCCAATGCATCTTTTTTTAGTAGTCGGCTGCAAAGGTAAGCATTTTCTTGATATAAAGCAAGAAAATCGTGCAATAATTTTTGTCCTTTCTACTTTATTTTTTGAAATTACATTGTGAGCTGGCTCTCTTCCTCTGGGTATTTATGCGTGCGGTTGTAAAGACGCTTAGCGTCTCCTCTCAGGATGTCGAGGGTGCATAGCACCCCCAGAGAGTAGGTGATGGGAGGAAATCTATCTGCTTTCAGTTAGATTTCGTCCGAATGGAAGAGACTGTCTAAAAATCATACACTAAGGTGTCTAATTTTTAGACAATCTGCATCCGCTAAGGCCGAAAGCCTTGGCGGATTCAATTTGTTGGCGTAATTTTGCAGGTGAAATCGTAAATAGGAAATAGTAACTTATGTTTCGGAAGTACAATGCGCAGCTAAGGCCGAATGCCTGTCAGATTACAGGCAGGGGTAAAACCCCTGCTGATCAAGCGGATAACGCAAGCCCCGAAGGGGCGACAGACTTATCCGCACTATACTCTGCCGCCCTTTCAGGGCTAAGGTTACCACCGTCCCTTTACAGGGGTTTCACCCCTGCCTGTGGTCTGAAAGCCCCTTCAGGGCTTTACGGCAGGGCATTTCCAACTTCCGAAACTTGAGTAACAAAAATAGTAAAATAGTAAATGTTAAAGAGTTATTTCACATTCCTGTCACGCAACAAGCTCTACACGGCGGTGAACGTTGTGGGGTTGAGCATCTCCTTGGCCTTCGTCATCATCATTGCGCTCTATGCCCAGATGGAGTTCGGGCGCGACAAGTGGCACGCAAAGGCCGACCGTATCTACAGCATCTGCACCGAAAGTGAAGGCGAAGTCGTAGAAAACTCACACTGGTGCATGCAGGGGCTGCTGCGCAGCAACTTCCCTGAGATTGAGAACTCGTGCGCCGTGTTGAACAACGATGCCGAACTGACATTAAACAACCAGGAGAAGAAAATGGTGCAGATGATGGCTGCCGACTCCACGTTCTTCCAACTGTTTGACTTCCCCTTGACATTAGGCAACCGCCAACATGTGCTGAAGCAGTCGAACGCCATTGTCCTAAGCGAAGAGACGGCCCGCCTGCTCTTCGGCAGCAGCGACCCCATAGGCAAGACGGTCACGCTGAACGACTCGCTACAGTTTGTGGTGACAGGCGTGATGCCTAAGTTGAACCACACCTACATGCGTACCTTCGACGTAATGGTGAGCACCGACATGGCCGACGTGCTAATCCACGACGGCGGTCGCTTCAAGGACGAGACCATGAACAGCTACGGCCAGTGCCGTGTCTATCTGCTGGCTCGCGAGGGCTGCGACCTGCGCCAGAAGGAGGATGCCATGAACGACATGCTCTGCGAACGCATCTGGCTGTTCAAGAAAGACTCGACATTTCCCAGCCGCCTGCAAATGCACCCGCTGAAGGAGATGTACTTCCTGAAACGGGGCGGCGACGGCACCAGCAAGGGAGACCACCAGCTGTCGTGGCTGCTCATCTTGTCGGGACTGGTTATCCTGCTCTTTGCCGTGACGAACTACGTGAACCTGACGATGGCTCAAAGCACGTTCCGCATGCGCGAGATGGCCATGCGCCGCCTGCTGGGTTCCCAGCGCAGCGGTGTCATTGCGAGGCTCATCGGCGAGAGTGTCATGCTCTGCCTGATTTCACTCATGATAGCTGTCGTGATAGTGTATGTCAGCGAACCATACGTCAACTGGCTGGTGAACAACCACAGCAGCATGTTGGGATTTGGCAATATAGCCAGAGGCGACATCGACATCATACAAACAGCCGACCTGTTGCGCCCACAAGCACTCTCGGCCATCGTCGGCTTCAGCCTGCTATTAGGCATTGCTGCCGGCTTGGCACCAGCCATTGTCATTTCGTCGGCACATCCCATCGAGGTGGTGCGTGGCACTTTCCGCCGCCACTCGAAGATGTTCTTCTCTCGGCTGTTCATCATCGTGCAGCATGTGTGTACCATCGCTGTCATCGGCGTGACGCTGGTGATGTGGCTACAGGTGCGCCATCTTATCAACGCACCGTTGGGTTGGGACACGGAGCGGCTGCTCCTCGTGCGTGCTCCGGAATGGAGCATGATGAAGAAGCTCGGCCTGCTGTTCAATGAGGTGAACAAGATGCCATGTGTGGAAACGGCCACTTTAGGCTTGGGCAGTCCGTTCACGGGCGGCGGCAACACCACAAACCACATAGGAGAGAAGGTCATTTCGTTCCAGACCTTCTGGAACAGTCCCGGATGGATGAAGATGCTCGGCATTCCCATACTGGCCGACTATGGCACCACTGGCAAGGACGGTGAGCGCAACTTCGTCACCCGCAGCTGTCTGGCAGCAGAAGACCTGCCCGCCGATGCCCGCAGCATGATGTTCGACGGCGAACAGCTGCAAATTGACGGCATCATCGGCGACTTCTGCTTGGGCAACATTCTCAGCGGCAGTGGCGAGAACATCGTTGTCACGGAGAAGCCTCAGGAATATGGCTTCGAGATGCTGGTGAAATACCGTGGCAGCAAGCAGCAGGCCATGGCGCAAATCAGGGAGAGCTTCGAGCGCATCTTCAAGATGCCTATGGAGGGCGACTGCTGTCTGGGCTGTAAAGACATGCTGCAACAGATGTTTGTGAGTCAGATACGCATCATGCGCCTGCTGACGGTCTTCGCCGTGGTGGCCCTCATTGTGTCGATGCTCGGGTTGCTGGCCATGTCCACCTACTACATCCAGCAGCGGCGCAAGGAGGTGGCCGTGCGCAAGGTGTTCGGCTCCACCAACGGTGAGGTGCTCCGTCGCCTGCTCTGCCAGTTCGTGGTCTACGTGGTCGTTGCCTTCGTCGTGGCTATACCTATTATATATAAAATAGGCGGCGACTGGCTCTCGCAGTACAGCTACCGCATCAGCCTCTCGCTGTGGATACCCATAGCAGCAGGCACCTTCTGCCTCGTCGTCTCCCTGCTGGCTGTATTCGCCCAAAGCTGGTTCGCTGCCAATGAGAATCCGATAAATAACATTAAAACAGAATAAGATTATGATTAAGTTAGAAAACATTCAGAAGGTGTTCCGCACGGAAGAGGTGGAGACCGTTGCCCTCGGGGGCGTATCGTTTGAAGTCAAGAAAGGTGAGTTCGTGGCCATCATGGGGCCGTCGGGCTGTGGCAAGTCAACATTGCTCAACATTCTGGGGCTGCTCGACAATCCCACCAGTGGTAGATACTGGCTCGACGGCGAGGATGTGGGCAGCCTGAAGGAGAGCCAGCGCACGCGGGTTCGCAAAGGGCAGATAGGCTTTGTGTTCCAGAGTTTCAACCTCATCGACGAACTCAATGTGGAGGAGAACGTGGAGCTGCCGCTGACCTACCTCGGCGTGCCCAAGAAGGAGCGCCGCCAGCGTGTGGAGGAGGTGCTGCGCCGCATGGCCATCTCGCATCGTGCCCACCACTTCCCCCAGCAGCTCTCCGGTGGACAGCAGCAGCGTGTGGCCATTGCCCGTGCCGTGGTGATGAACCCCAAGCTGATTCTTGCCGACGAGCCTACGGGTAACCTCGACTCGAAGAACGGCTTAGAGGTGATGCAACTGCTTACCCAGCTGAACCAGGAAGGCACCACCGTCTTGATGGTGACCCACTCCGAGCGCGATGCCGGCCACGCCCAGCGCATCATCAACATGCTTGACGGTCAGGTGGTGCCTTTCTTGCAAAGGCAAAATAGCAGAGCATAGCAAGCATTGAAACAACCAAAAAGATGCCAATAATGTGAAAGAGTGACGGCCGCAGGGCGTGATGTCTGCCTCCAAACTGACATTGGTACTGCACCATACGGTCTATATAGGCATCTACAACGCTCCAGTTGCCAGCCTGCACCTCACCGTTCAGACGAGTGAAGACGTCGCGCATGTAGCGGCGATGCTCTGCAGGGACACTCTCAGGAATTCTTGCAGTCGGGGCATACCATTGTTGCTTGTGGGGAAAGATGCGGAGCGTGGAGCCGCTGTGCAGTTCGGCAACGAGGTCGAAACCATCACGCAACGACAGCGGTTCCTGTGCCCAGTCATCGTAGAAAAAGATGTAGCCCGTGAGCACTTGCTGAGCGGAATAGTCACCGTAGTGCGTGGTGCCGAAAAGATAGCGCGTAAGGTTGGCGGCATAGACGGAAATGGGGTAGATGCTGCCCTCGCCGTCGCTCACCATCAGGCGGCAGAAATGCTCGGCCTGCTGCTGTGGCAAGACGCGCGGAGCAGCAAGCGCTGGCCCTGCCATAAGCAGGGCCAGCGCAGCCGTCTTAAATGCTTTGCAGGAAACGGACGATGGCATCGCGGTCTTCCTTAGGCAGGTTATAGAACTTGAGCGTAGACTCGTAGGCATCGGAATTCTTGGAGTACCCGTGCCACATAATGGCCTCTATCTCGTTGCGGGCACGGCAGTCGTGCAGCCGGTCCTCGGCGCCAGTGTTAATCTTAGACAACCCCCTACCCCAGAGTGGCGTGGTGCGACACCATGAGCCGTGTATGCCGTTCTTCATGTAGAGTCGGTGCTGAACCATGTCGGTATAGGGATATATGGTCTGATGCCGATACACTGGCAGGTTCAGGCTCTTGGCCGTAAGTATGGTGGGCGACCAAAGCTTGTCTTCTGTGGTCTGCCACTTGGCGCGGTGACAGTATTGGCAGCCAATCTCGTTGAACATCTTCTTGCCGCGCTGCACCACGGGGTCGTTCAGGTTGCGGGCGCGGGGAATGGCCAGTCCGCGGTGCCACACCATGAACGCCCAGAAGTTCTCGTCGCTCATTTCGGGCGTGAAGTTGTGCCAGGGGTTGTCAAACTGGTTGGTGCCAGGCTGCAGCAGTCCGTTGACAGCCTCGCGGATGCCCTCGTCCGTTCCGTCGGCATAGTATGGCGAGGCGGAGTTGGCCTTGATGGCGGCAATCACGCTGGGCGTCTCGCTCATCTTCTTAGCCCAAGCGTTGGTGGTGTAGAGGTAGGGGCGGTCGCTGCGGCTCACGTTGGTGATGTTCCAGATGGCGTTGGCACCGGCGCCATCTTGCAGCGAACCACGGGTGCAGGCGTAGGTGAACTTCTTGATGCGGTTCACGCCGTTGGCGGTGTAAAGGGCCGAAGCCGCCCAGTCGTTGGCCTCCTTGTCCCACATGGCGGGATTCAGGTCAACACCAAACCTGGCCTCCAGTGCATACTGTGCCTTGATGGAGTCGTCGGGGATGGCGTCAATCAGTCCGGTGCCGATAATGCCGATGGTAGACTCTAAGCGGAATGCCACGGCTCCTGTCTGGTAGGGCGTGGGGTTGGTGTTGAAGGCACTCTCGGGAATGTAGACTTCGGGATATATTAGCTCGTAGGTCTCGCCGTCGGGAAACTGCATGGGCAGTCCGCTCTCCATAGCCATGAGTCGTTTCCACTCTAACTGTATCTGGTCTTCGTCGATGGGCGGCAGGAAGGGTGACGTGGCAAGCGTCTGCGGCATGCCCGTCACCTCGCTCACGTAGGGGCCGTCGTCGCTGTTCTGTCCGTCGGCAGGGTGATAAACCACCAGCAGATAGCCGTTGCCCCAGGAGGCGGTGTAGCGGTCAACCCGCTTGCCGTGGCCGTAGGCGGGATGACAGTCGAGACACGACTTGCGCACGGCTGCCGGTCCGAGGCCGCTGAAGGGTGCCGTGCCGGAGTTGAAGTTACGCTCGAAGAAGGCCTCGCCCTTGTTGAAGGCCTCCGTCAGTCCCATCTGGGTGACGGCGGGCGTCTCGTCCTCGTAGCAGCCAGCACTCACATTGTCGGTGGTGCCGAGCTCGCCGCCCGGGTACCACTCCTCAGCCAGAAAATTGCCCACCTCCTTGCCAATGTAGTCTGCGTCGGTCTTGGTGGTCTCTGCCGATGTGTTGTCATCATCTTCATCAGCACAGCTTGCCATGCCTAAGCACAGCAAGCCGTAGAGTAAGTACGTTTTATGTTTCAGAATCATGAGCTTTTCGATACTTCGGGTTGAGTTATTACAATTTCGACGCCCATGAAGCACCCTGCTGCAGAGAGTCGTCAAGGTCGTTGATGGCCTCGATGGCCTTCTGCACATTGGCATCGCGTGTGCCGCTGCTGATGATGTCGACAAAGGCAGTGCCCTTGCGGCAGGTGTCGAGCGCACTCAGCGCAGCGTCGAGCTTGGCCTGCAGTTCAGCAGCCAGCGTAGCATTCTTCTGCTGGACAAGTGCCATGAGCGACTTGCTGGACGGCGAGCTGAGGTTGATGCCGCCATAGAGCGAGTTGCGTATGGAGCTGATGTTGTCGTAGAAGTCCTGGAACGATTTCTTGGAGTAGGGTGATTCAATGTAGTTTACGTCCTCGCCGCTCCAGGCGTTGCCGATTTTGGTGTTGGCCACCTCGGCGCAGATGTTGGAGCAACCAGAGTCGAAGATGGCAATGAGCACTGCCTGCCAAGTGGCGTAGGTAGAGCCAGCCTTCTTCGCACTGAGCATGTTCTCGCCATAATAGAGGCTGCCGATCTGTGTCTCTAACTCACACTCCTCCACGCGGTCCTGATGGGCCTTTGCAGCCGATTCGCCACGCCAGGCCACTTCAAGCTGGAAGCACTTGTCGCGCAGGTCGCCGGCAACGGCAGTGGCGTATACCAGCTCCTGTTCGCCAGTAACGGTCTTGCCAGCAAAAGCCTTGTCGCTCTCGTTGGCCTGCAGCGAAGCCAGCGTGCGGTTCTTGCCGTCGCGGAACAGTATGAACTCAATGCCGTGGAAGCCCAGCAGCTCCTGTCCGAGCTTGGCTCCGGCGTATGCTATGCCATCGTCGCCATCGTCGAGCATTGCCACCTGGTCGGCGTTGCTCAGCGAGAGTGCCAGTGCGTCGAGGTCGAGCGGCCATGTGTCTATGTGCGGGTCGATGCCAAACGTGGTGGCAGGCCCGTAGAGAAATGCCTCGCTGGCCTCCCAGTGGGCGCGAGCCTCGAGAAACTTGGTGCAGATGGCGTCAATGTCACCCTGTGCAAGCGTGCCGGCGCGGAACTTCGCCTTGGCGCCGTCAATCTTGTTGTAGAGGTCATCGGCAGCATTTGCCAGATTGGTGTAAGTGGCGTAGACCACATCCTCAACGTAAGTGCTGGTGAGAACCTCAATAGTCTGTTCGGTCTCACTCAACTGGTTGGGGTTAACGGAATTGTTGTCATCGTCGTCGCTGCTGCAAGAAGCGAAACCCACAGAGAGGGCGCAGACAGCAGCCGACATCATCAGAAACTTGAAATTCTTTTTCATTGTTGTTTAATTTTAACTGTATATAATAACTTGGTTTGATTTTTGAAACACAGAGAACACAGAGTCCTCAGAGAACAACACCCTTGAATGAGCTACTCTTTATACACATCTCCGGGGGTAGCCCCGAAGGGGCGTTGAGACCATAGGCAGGGGTGAAACCCCTGTAAATAGGCGGGGGTAGCCAAACCCCGAAGGGGTGGTAGAGCATCCTTTCGCCCCTTCGGGGCTAACGTTACCTTCGCCTTTTGCAGGGGTTTCACCCCTGCCTGTAATCTTTTCAGCCCTTCGGGCTTCTGCTGCGCTTCCATTCCTTGAGATGTGTATAAAGAGTATTTTACATAAAGAATCCCTGATAGGCCACGCCGATGTTGATGCTGGGCTCGTTGTTGTACTGGCTCTTCAGCTTGCGATAGGAATACTCAGCCTTCAAGGCAATCTGAGGCACAGGGTAGTAGTTCAGACCGCCCACAAAGCGGGTCTTGTCAGTAAACTCGTACTTTTGCTGCTCGCTCGAAGGGATATAGGAGTTGTACTTCTCGAAACGACCGAAGACATAAAGCTTCTGATTAGCGGCACGCAACATACGAACCTGAGAGAACACATCATATCCCGCCTCGATGCCTATGGCCATGGCATTCTTTCCAAACGGCATGCTGCTATAAGGCGAGTTGCTGATGCGGGCACGGGTGCGCTTGATGCTGTTTATGTCGGCGGCATCGCTCACATAGCCGTAGTCGGCCTGACCGCGTACAATCCAGTTCCAGCGGTTAAGCGTGAAGTCAACAGAGCCGATGGCTACGGTGCCCTTCAGCTCCTTGTTGGCATTGCCGTCGTTCTCCATGTCGTGGGGCTGCGTGTTGTGCATGGCATTGCCGCAGTAGCCGCTGATGCCGATGCGCAGGCCTGGTACGGAATAGTTGTCTATACGGGCGGCAAAGCCATACTTGTTGGCCACCTTGAACTCGAAGCTGGAGCCTGCGCCGGAATGAATCCAGCCGTCGCGGTTGAACTTGAAGGCATCGAGGCCTGCCACCGCCATCACATTATACTTAAAGTCGCCCACGCGGCCCCAGAACGACACGCCCGTATCGTGCCATGTGCTGGGCAGCACGGTGTTCTCGCCCTCAGGGCGGTAGACGGTGAAGTAGTTCAGCGGCTCGTGGTGGGCATTGTTCAGGCCTACGGGCAGCACTATGTGGCCTAAGCGGAGATTGGCAGCACGGCTGAAGCTCTTCTGAATCCAGAACTGCTCCAGCTCCACCTCACCGCCTTTCTCCACCTCGTGCTCCCACTCGCCGGCCTCTTCAAACTCCTGCTCTATGGCCGACCCTGTGCCAGTATGCTCGAACTCTATCTCGCTGCTCATGGTCCAGCCCTTGCCGAAGTCATAGCTCAGGTAGACCACGGCATGGGGCACGTCGAAGCGTCCGTGGCTTGGGTCGTCCTTATACTGCGAGGCCTTGCTATACCTATATACATTATCACTGTAGTAATTGCGCGAGTAGGCAACCTCACCGTAACCACCCACGCTCAACTTGTTTCCTAAGGCATGTTGCATCACGCTGTCGGCAGCATTAACCTGTGCATGCGCTGTCAGCACCATGCTCACAAGAGCCATAAAACCCATTAATCTCTTCATCTTACTGTCTGTTTCTAAAAAAATCGGCTGCAAAAGTACAGCATTACTTACGCTTCCACAATACCTAAAAACGATGATTCTGCCGCAAAATACCTATTAATGATGATTGCATAATTCCACGAAAATGACTACCTTTGCACCCAATAATTAAATGTAGGTATGAAAAATCAGAAGATGTATGAGGCGGACGACAAGATGATCTCGCTCATCCGCGATAATTACGACCTGTTGCAGTCGTTAGGCAGTTTCGGCATCAGCTTAGGTTTTGGCGACAAGACTGTGCGCGAGACCTGCGAGGATAACAATGTGGACACATATACGTTCCTTGCTGTGGTAAACTTCGCCATCAATGGCTATGGCGAGTTTGAGACCGACGATAAGATCAGCGTCCCCACCCTACTCCACTATCTTGAAGCGAGCCATGCCTATTTCCTCGACTTCCAGCTGCCATACATCCGCAGGGAACTGACGGAATCGCTCAACGAGAACGATATTCCAGAACAGAGTCCCTCCAACCGTAGCCTTTCGCTGGCGCGACTCATCCTTCGGTTCTACGACGAATATGCCCACGAGATTCGCCTGCACATGAAATACGAGCAAAAGACCCTCTTCCCCTACGTTGAGTCGCTCTTGCAGGGGCGCCCAACAAGCGACTATAATGTAGAGACTTTCTCAAAGCACCACAGTGCCACCGACAAGAAGCTCCGCGAGCTTAAACTGCTCATCATAAAATATCTGCCGCAGGACGGTCAGCACAACAACCAGCTGACGGCCACCCTTCACGACATCTACGAAAACGAGGTGTGGCTACGCCAGCACGCTCAGGTTGAGGATCACATCTTCGTTCCAGCCATACGCCGCTTGGAGCAAATAGTAAAGCAAAACGACGTAACCAAGAACATATCGGACATGGTATTCAAAGGAGGCGTAGGCCAGAACCCCGAAGCCCTCTCCGACCGTGAGAAGGATGTCATAGTCTCACTGGTCCAGGGCATGTCGAACAAGGAAATCGCCGACCATCTCTGCATCTCTACCAACACAGTCATCACCCACCGCCGGAACATTGCCCGCAAACTTCAGATACACAGCCCGGCAGGCCTCACCATCTATGCAATAGTCAACGGACTGGTGGACATTTCCACCGTCAGGATATAAAATGTGTATAAAGCCGACTTGCAAAGACAGCAAATAGTCTCCATCCAACCTACGAGGAGTGTGGTGATTGCGCAATCCTGATTTCCCGAATATGCTGGAAATGGATTTATTCAAGTTTCGCACGTAAGGCCGAAGGCCTGATAAGATTACAGGCAGGTGATGAAGCGAAGCGACGCTCGGCGACGAAGGAGACGCTTGCTACCGAAGGGACGCAAGAACCCCTGCTAAAGGCGGTGGGGTAACCCCAACCCTGAAGGGGTGGCACAACGCTCTGTCGGCCCTTCGGGGCTAATGTTGCTGA
>JAFSKJ010000079.1 GCA_017449025.1 Prevotella sp.
AGAGTGCCCCAGCAGCAGTATAGGGCGACCCCTTCAGGGTCGTTGTCCTCCCCTCTGCTTCTCCGGGGGTGCTTCGCACCACCCGGTTATTTAGAGGTGACCGCGTTGCGGTCATACTGCTGTTCAACCGCACAGCACGATAATTATTGCCGTCGGAGCCGCCAGTATCGCTGCCAATGGCGTTGAGGGTGCTACCGGTGTCTCGCCGTTCACGGTTTCTACGGCGTAGGCACTATGTTTAACGGCGCGAGTAGCGTTTTTTCAGGGCGCAAAAAGCCCCGCCGGGGACTTTCGGCGGGGTGATTTCAAATGGAGAGGGGATTACAGACCCCACCCCTGCCCCTCCCCTACATGGGAGGGGAGTGTCCTGCGGCTTGTTTGGGCGGTAGCCGCTCCCCGCCCCTCAAGGTGGGGGTCGGGGGTGGGGTCTGTAACTTTATTCAGCGGCCTCCGGCACTACCGGCGTCACGTCGCCGTCGTCCTCGCCCTTGCCGTGCTATGCGGCGTAGTACGGGTCGAGCTGTTTCATCCACTTGCTGCTGTCGGCCTTGACGGCGCGGACGAAGTCGGCCAGCGACACGGTCTTCGGCAGCGGCGTGAGGATGTGCACGTGGTCGGTCATGCTGCCGATTTCTATGGGCAGCCCGCCGATGCCCTTGATGATGCCGCCGATGTAGGCGAAGATGCGGCCGAGGTCTTCCGTCCGCATCTTCGCGCCCGTGCTCTTGACGTGGAATATTAGGTGGATGTCGATTTTTACCAGCGTACTTGCCATGATGTTTACAGGGGCTTCACCCCTGCCTGTTATCTGTCACCCCGTCGGGGTTGTTGTTGGGTTGTTCGTTCTTCCTTACAGGGGTTCCGCTTCGCTCCACCCCTGCCTGTGGTCTTATCAGGCCTTCGGCCTTTCCGTTGCAGCCCCAAAATGGAAATTCACATCTTCTTATACAGCGCAAATGGCAAATTCTTGTTAATGATGGCGAGGACGTGCCAACGTTTCGTGACATAAACTTTCGATTTGCGCTTGCGAATAGCTGAGCAGATTTGGCGGACAACCTTTTCGACGGGCATCACCCAGAAGAGACCGTCGCCCTTGGCCATTGCCGTGTCAACGAGGCCGGGACGGACATCGGTGACGGTGATTTTGCCGCCAGCCTTGAAAGCCTTCTTGCGCAGGGCTTCCATGTAGTTGATTTGGTAGGCTTTCGTTGCGCTGTAGGCGGGAGCCATCGGCTCGCCACGCAGTCCGCCAGCCGACGTGATGGCTACGAGGTGACCGTGGCCTTGCTGCTCAAAGAGGTGGTATAGCGTGTCAACGACGAACGTCCAGCCCGTGACATTAGTGTCCATCGTCGGGCGTTCCAGCGCGTAGTCAAGCGTGGGGTTGATTTCGCCCGTGCCTGAGCAGACGATGGCCAAATCCACGTGGTCGAGTCGTGTGCTGAGGTCGCGGATGGCCCTCTCTGCCTCGTCAGTTTTGGTAATGTCAGCCGTAGCGGTGAGGGTATTGGCCGGGTATTGCTCACGGAGTCCTTCCAGCAGATTCGTCCGTCGGCCAACGATGCCGACGTGGTTTCTATCCGTTGCATATTTCTCAAACAGGGCTTTGCCAATGCCGGATGTGGCTCCGATGATGATGACGTTCATGTTCATTGTTCTTTGTCTGTCCTTATGAAAGCGGATAGTTCCGAGTGTCCGTCGGTCTATCCGCTCATTGTCCGTTTTCGTTTGTAAAACACTCACGCCGCCACGCCCAGCTCGTATAGCCTTTCGGGGGCGAAGTCAACGCCGTTGTACCACTCCAGCGTCCAGTCGGTGAGAGCGAACTGTACGAACTTGCTGTGGTCGAGCAGCTGTTCGCGCAGCCTGCCTGTGAGCAGCGGCCTGAAATCGACGATGCGGCGCTCGCCGTTGCTGAACTCCAGTTCCATGGTGTAGTCGTGTAGGTATTCCACATCGACCACTCTAAGCAATTCCTGATCTTCCATACTATTCTATTTTAAAGGGTCAATGGGCAATGCGTCCTCTCCCTGCTGCAGGCGTGCCCAGTTCTTTGCAAGCAAAGCGACAAGGTCGAGCGCGCCATAAGCTCGTCGTGGTGCTCGTCCATCCACTCGAACACCTTTTTCAGCGCCTTGCGCGGCAGTTGGCCCTTCACCACGCCCTTGCTGATAGTCACGGTGCAGCGGTAGTCGCCGTAGCGCACGTGGAAGTGGGGCGGGTTCTTGCTTAGGCAAGCGTCCCAAGGGCCGAGCGGTGGTCGTCGCCGAACATCGCTATGATAATTCCGAAGAATCGGCTTATCTCTGGCATAATATCTTTCGTTTTAATGTTCTGTGGGTGCAAAGTTAAGCAATTTATTTGTAATTCCGTGCGATTATCGCGTTAAACTAACGAAAAGCGGGCGAAGATGCACGGATTTTGTCATCTTGGCCCGCTGTAATGGTCTACGCCTCCGGCACTACCGGCGTCACGTCGCCGTCGTCCTCGCCCTTGACTACGTAGAGTGCGGAATGCCGCCAAAGCGGAACAACTCTTGCAGGCGGGTGAAGTCGGCGTTGGTGACGCAGACCGTCTCTTCGTCGGCCAGCCACTCGGCCACATACTTTTTGTAGGCTTCGCTGTCATCGACAGTACGCTCTTCGGCAATGAAAACGAGCTTCACATCATCGCGCTTGGCAATCTCGGCACGCTGTTTCTTGCTATACTGGATGGTGCTGCGGCAGGGGCTGCAACTCATGCCCCAGAAGTCGATGACGAGAATACGGCCAGGGTATTTGGCACAAAGCGAGGGGATGAGGTGGGCCATCGGTGCACCTCATGGCTGCTGCCGTTATGATAGAGGCACTCGTAGCATCCGTCAGCGTTTTTCCGCACGGTGATGTCAATGATCTCGCCCGGACGGGCAAAAAAGGGTATCTCGCCGAATTCAACCTCAGTCTCTTTGGCGTAAAATTTAAATCTGACAGGATAACTGGCCATGAATTGTTTTTCAAACGAGCCATCTGGAGCGATGTCGATGACCATCATGCCGTTCTCTTTCGTAAAAACATCGCCCACATATCCTTCCAACGATTTGAATCCGAAGTGTTTTGCATCATACCCCTCGATACGTCCGCGAATGGTGATGGCGGCAGTGTTGAACCAATAGTCTGGGAGTGTAAAAGGATTGGCTGCTGATATTTGTTGCATCGTAGGGGCATTTAGCTTGGTATTGCTATCGTGGATGCCAAGCAACATAAATGCTCCAATGGCATCACCCTCAAAGAAGTCAAACATCTTTACCTTTTTCGGCATCGGCTCGAAGTGCATCGTGAAGTCGGTCACGCCGCTTTCAGGCGACTGCACCCATGCATCCAGGGCTATTCTCTCGGCCGAGCGCAACGGATAGCGGTTGCCGTCCTCATCCATGAGGTAGCTCTCCTTGGCGAAACGGAAACAATTACCTTTCTCATATTTTATCGTGAAATGTACGGTTGTCGCCGTGTCGCACATAATTACTTCGCGGGCTTTCAGTTCGCCGCTGCTCACATTCACACATGCCATCGCCACAGGTGTCTTGATGGTCTTGTAAGTCTTTGCCTGTCCCACCATAGCGACGAGGGTGAGCAGTGCGGTGATGATGGTTTTCATCATGATTTCACGATATTGCAAGGTTTGTGATTCTTTTGAAAAAATATACGGCTTGCGAAACTTGGATGAATGATTTAGTAGTACTCCTTGTGATTGGATGCCAACAGGTCGTAGTGGATGTGGTCTTCCAATACAGAGACGCCAATCTTCCTCGGCTCAGACGGGTTGGATTCTGTGATGGGACGTGGTTGCACAGGTTTGTGCATATCGCTGATCTGGTAGATGGTGTCATGCACATGCACATAGACGGTGTCGTGGTTGCCGAGAGATGCTATATCCTGTGAGCTTGGTTCCATATTGGAAGGGCGCAGGAGGTAGCCAAGGAAGAAGCTCACAAGACAGGCGGCTGGAACGGCAACGTACCAGGCGATGCGATTGCGCGATTTCCAAGGGCGCACCTGCAGTTGGCTGTTCTCTTCTTCGCGGATGCGATTGGCTATGGCAATGATGTCATCATTGCTCATGTTCTGGGGTTGTTGGGAATGTGTGTTCATATACTTGCCAATTTTTGACGGATGATATTCATTGTTTTATGGATTCTCATTTTTACTGTTCCTTCCGACAGATGCTCAATCTGTGCAATCTGGGGGATGGTGAGTCCTTCTTCGTAGTGGAGGGAGAAGAGAAGGTACAGGGGTGGCGGCAGCGACATCAGCACTTTCTTTACGGCAGCCTCCTGTTGCTCTTGGGTCAGCCTCACTTCCACATCCTCTTCGCTGACAGGCTCAGCGTCCAGTGTGGCGAGGAAGGTAACCACATGCTCGTTGTGACGATAGGTGTTCTTGCACAGGTTGTAGGCGATGGCGAAGAACCAAGTGGCCACGTTGTTGCCCTCTGCATAGCTGTCTCTTGCCTCATACACTCTCAGAAACACATCGTGGGTGAAGTCGGCAGCCGCCTCGTTGTCGCCACCCAGTTGACGGAAGAAGAAGCCCTGTAGCCGTCGGGCATACCGACGGTACAGTTCTTCAAATGCCGACTCGCTGTCTCTTCTCACATGCAGCATCAGCTCTTCATCGGTCATCTGCCGATGGGATTTGAACAGGAGGATACTCATTGCTCTGCTGATTTTGTGGCTTCGTAATACTGACGGATTTCCTTTACACTGCTTTCGCTGAACTCATTATTGAGCCTTCTTTCAATCGTCTTGAGCAACACGCCACTCAGCCAATGGCATCGCTGGGGGTCATACTGCTGATAGTGGGGCAGAATGCCTTGCAACAAAACGATGGTTTGGTATGTGCAACTTGTGGCATCGGAATAATATTTCTCGCTGTCCTTCGATGGTGTGAAGGGGAGGTAGAGGTAGTCGAGCGAATAGCGTTCCTCTATGTTTCGGCAGGTCACAGCGATGTTGTCGTAGGGTTTCGCTGAGTAGCGCAGGAGCAGTCCCTCGTTGTAGAGATTCTTCAACAATTCTTTGGGAAGTTTCTCTCTGAGCTTTTCATGCAAATACGAGGGTGGGTAATAGACGGGGTGCTCACTATGATCTCCTATCCAAGCCAACATCTTGAGGGTTTGTGTGTGCCAATAAACAGTTGCGTCATCCATTGGGGTGGTCTCAGCCCAGCTCTCAGCAGGTCCTGGCACCTTGCACGCCTTCCATATCTTGTACCAGTCGCCATTTCGGTTGACCAGCACCTTGTCTTGGTGCATGCCCAGCACCAGCTGAATCATTTTCTTGGGGATGAGGTCTTCCTCTGCTTCACCGAAATAGATACCTCCCTCTTCCATTCCCTGCAATTCGTTGTAGTGAAAGTAGAGCATATCGGGCGAGAGCAGCCCACTCTTGTAGTAGCGCGTCAGCATGTCCTTCAGACGCTTCTCATCCTTATCCTCCCTGAGGAAATACCGGCACCAAGTCTTGTAGTCCGCCTCATACATCGTTTCGGGCAACCGCTTGATGGCTTCTTCAGCATATTTCTTTTCTTTAGAGTAATCACGGCAGGTCTCCATCGCCAAGAGATAATAGGTGTAGGTGTCAGGAATGGCTTCCTTCACACGCTTCATGAATTCTCCATCCTGTTCCAATACGTCGTATTTTTTCGTGTAATAAGAATAGGTCACATATGCCTCATACAGATTTCGCCAACCTATCTCGTCCTGAGGATGTTCCTTCACGTAGGCTTCCCACTGTTGGAGTCTCTTCATGTCAGAGATGGAATCTTTCACTACATTCCAATGCTCCAATTCCGCTCCTTGTGTTTCTGAACTTTGCTGGTTTTGCTGCTGGCATGAGCACATCAGTCCTGCCACAGCGATGACCACACCCATGAATATCTTTTTCATTTCTTCTTTGTTTGTTTGGTTTCTGATTGTTTTTTACTGTCGAAAGCTTCTTGACGTCTTTTTGCCTTTCTGATACAGCATACACCTAAGAAACCAAACCGTTTCAAAAAATAATTGTCCTCCACGTCACACTCGAAATGCCCATCCTTCGCGGTCAGTTTCAGGGGGCTGTCCTTCGGGTCAGTGCCATCGCGGTAGATGACAAGTCCGACGGCTTTAGTTCCTTCGGCCACCGCCCCCTCGACGTGGCATTTCACTTGCCCCTGCCCCGCCACTGCAACGAAGGCAAGCAGGAGGGTGATGATGGGTTGCTTGTTCATATTTATTTTACTTCCTTAGGTTTCATCCCCTTGACATACTCTTTCTTGCCATCAACAAAGCTCTTTAGTACATGCCATTCTTTGGGAATACAGAAGTTATTCTCTACATCGGCTATCGCGACATAGTAACCCTTGGGAGTGATTCCAAAGAGAACGCGCGTAGAAACATTGCCTTTGCCCGTGGTCCCTTCAAAAAGTCCCGAAATATTGTTGCTTTCGGTATACTGTATCACCCGTTCTTTTACATGATAAGAATACCTGAACATCTGTTCGGGGTGAATCTCCGTGTAATGGAGAGTTGTGCTGTCGATAGATGTGAAGACGGCATTTGCCAACGCTTCCTGCTCTCGCGGTATGAAGTACATTGTTCCTAAAGCCTGCCCTGCGTTTTTAGGTCCAAAGGAACCTACTCTCTCACTACTCTCAAACTCTTGATACCTGTTACTATCTATATCATAGTCATCGCTTTGCGTCCACTTGAAATTCCATGACTTGATGCCTTTCTGCTTGAGGAGTGGTTTGATAGTTTCCAAATACGGTTCCTTGTCAAAATAGTAACTCTTTCCGCCGGGCAGGGGAAGTCTCTTGTTGTATTCTAACGTTCCAAAGCCTCTGATGTGCTTACCGCATGCTTTCGGACTTGCTGTATAGTTGAAAAACACGGTTTCGAGTGCTTCGGCATAAAACATGGTGCCGTCGTTTGCCTTGATTTTCGCAACAGAATATTCTCCGTTCTTCAGGCAAAGCGAATAGGTGATAGTGTCTGTTCCATGACTATGCGACTCAAAGTGATAACTCTCTTCCGAGAATTCCATCAATGAGTCAAGCTGATGGCGGATGGCACCGAAGATGCCGTCGAATACTTTACGGTTTCTTTCGTTGGCCGCTTCGATTTGTTCCAGTGTCATATTTTCATAAGAAGATGTAACGACTTCGCAGTCGGTTGAACAAAGGAAATCCTTTCCGACTATGCCGTTGTGGACGTATAACAGTTGACCGCCACCGTGGTTGATCTTCATTTTGCTGTCTTGACGTGCAGATGTGATACTTTCTATTTCTTCCCATATCTTGTCCATGGGTGTCCTGTCCTGTGCAGAGATAGTTAATGACAGGATGACTGATAGTATTGCTGTGATAATTCTTTTCATAATTTACAAATCGTTTAATTGATAATTGTTTGATGGGAGTCTATTCATTGAAACTCGCTGAATGACGCGATTGCCTCTTTCACGAAGTGCTTTTGCCTGTTCTGCAAATTGCATGCGTGGATCTTCATAGAGAATGATGTCGCTTGCCTCTACTTTGATTAGCGTCTTTTCGTTGTTCTCAGGCTTGGCGACTTGCTTCTTCCTGGCTTTTCGTGGGGCCTTTGCAACTTTTTGGAGAACCGTTGGTTGAGGCATTTCCTTGACATCGGCGCTGGCCTGTACCTTGTAGACAGCCTGGGGCTTCTGAGGCTCTACATTCGCTATCTGAGGCTGGGGAGAAACATCTTCTCTCGGTGGGTCAAGGAAGATAATCAGCAAGGCGGCAACGCAGGCGGCAGCCACCCAAGGCCACAGCTTGATGATGCGGGACTTCCGCCTGCGCTCAGCCATCATCTGATCGAAAAGAGCCTCGTCAATGGTCAGCTCGCCAAGCATCCCGGCAATCATCTTCCAGTCCTCAGGCGCATCCTCACGAGAAACCTCAAGAGCCAGCCGTCTCTCCTCCTCGGCAGTTGTCTCGCCGTTGAGGTATTTCTTAATCAATATTTCAGTCTCGTTATGTGTCATGTCCTTAACTTTTTTATCTCTTCAAACACTTTCTTTCTTGCGGCAGATACGATACTCTTGATTGAAGGCTTCGCTATGTTGGTCTGTTTCGCGATGTCGTCAAGTTCAAGACCTTCTATCTGCCTCAACTCAAACAGGCGCCGCTCACTCGGTTTCAAATGTTGCACGGCTTTATTCACGGCATCATGCAATTCTTTTGCTTCCAAGACCTCATGAGGCGAAGCGCCCACATCCCAATCTGGTGGAGCCGTCTCTTCATTCTTTTTTTTCGAAACAAAGAGGCTGGTCTTTCTTTTCCTCACGATATCCATGCAACAATGCTTCGCCACTCTGATGGCAAGGGCATCATGCCGGACACCTGACTCCATTTTGTCAACGTACCTGAGAAGAGCCACCAATCCCTCTTGTGCGACATCCTCGGCATCATCGTCATTGCCAAAGAAACTGCGGCCAACCGAGAGCATCAACTCACGGAGCGTTGGAGCGATATGTTCAAACTCTTCTTGCGTCATCTGTCATATAAGCGTATGTCAATGCAAAAAGTTAAGTTGAATAAACTATTTTCTCTTATTAGGTATAAAATAATATGCTGCAAAGTTCTTGCCAAAGCAAGCGACACAAGGTGTCGAGCGACAAAAAGTCGCACAAATAAACCCTCGGCAAGCCCGAAAATCTGATGCCGAGGGTGAAAGTCTCCGCTCGGCTTTGCCGCTTGGCTCGTCCAAGAACTTAGGTTGAGAGTTTTTGCAATTATTGGCAGAAAATATCGAGCTGTGCGGTTGAACAGCAGTATGACCGCAACGCGGTCACCTCTAAATAACCGGGTGGTGCGAAGCACCCCCGGAGAAGCAGAGGGGAGGACAACGACCCTGAAGGGGTCGCCCTATACTGCTGCTGGAGCACTCTTTCAGAGTGCATTCGTAGTGTTCCTACTTCCGCAGGTTCTTCGGACGCTGCGGTTACTGAGCGAAGACGCTTTCAGCGTCATCCTCGCCCGTCAGAAAGGCCATTAATGTTTAATGGTATTTGACGAGCAGTGCGGTGATGATAGTTTTCTTGTTCATATTTCTTTTCGTTCTAAAATGTCAGTCTATATCTATCCATCCGTCCTTGTTGGGCTTGTGAGCGCCAGGGATGAGAATCTCCTTGTGGTCCTTGATTTGGATGATGTGCTTCCAGCAGCGGGGGAGACAGTAGGCACCGGTGGTCTCGTCGAGGACGAGGATGTAGAAGTGACCGTCTACTGACCGCTCGGCGTGCAACGACTGGTGCTTGATGGTTTCGTTGATGCTGAAGGTATGGGGTTCGTTCCTGCCAATAACAAGTCCCTTCTCATCCATCGTGATAAAGAATTTCTGATTAGGGTTCAAGCCCAGATAGTCGTTGTTCACGCAGAAGCGCAGTCCCTCTTCGACGTCCTTGGCAGCAGATTCGGGCACCACGTAGAGATGGCCTGTCGTCTTGCCGCTCCAGGTGTATTCCTCGTCGGGCGCAACTTCTCCGACTATCGAGGGATTACCGCCGAGGTCCTCATGGGTCATTTCGTAGGAGGTTTCATACACTTTCACGCTGTCCACATTCTCCATCATCCGCTTGATGAAGTCGTTGAGCGGGCGCATGTTGAAGGGTTCTTCGCGGCCTTTCTCCTCGCGGGTGATGTATTGCATCTGCCACATGGTGTATTGCTTGGTGCCTTTCACCTTCAGGGTTGCCGCACGGGCGGCTTGATAGCCTACGGAATAGTCTTGGTAGCTGCCCACGCCTTGCAGTTCAATGCGTTCCCCGTCCATGCCGTCGAGGGCTAATGCATAGACGACGGTGTCTTTGTCCAGTACATGACTCTCCTTGTGATAGCATTGGCGGGCGGAGGTGCATCCCCAGCGGAAGGCACGGAGGCAGGAGTCCTGAATCTCGATGTTCTCCCGCTGTTCCTGCAACCGCTCTTTGGGCTGGTCCTGGTAGTCCTTTGACTTGAGCGCCTCTGGCGTTGCAACGACACAATAATACTCCGTGTTTGTCTTCAGGATGGAGCCGCCCTCATATTTTATCCGCTTATGGGTCTGGCTGAAT
>JAFSKJ010000080.1 GCA_017449025.1 Prevotella sp.
GGGGTCGCCCATTGGCGTAGTTGGGGCACTCTTCCAGAGTGCAATCCGCGGCGTTCTTTTTTCCGCAGGTCCTTCGGACACTACGGTTACTGAGCGGCGACCCCTTTGGGGTCATACTGAGGTCCAACCGTACAGCTCGAATTCTTCTTGATTCTGTTTCGTTTGGCTAATTATTACTATAATATTTGGCCAAACGAATCTTTTTTCATACCTTTGCGGCTGAAAAGAAACGAATATGCATCCCGCTTCGACAGGATTGTCACCATGGAAGATTTGTTCCAGAAATAATACCGGTTCAGTCATGTACGAGCAAATTAGAGAAGATACGCTCTTCATCATATTCTATTCAGGAGTGACGGTGATGGCCTTGATAGCCAGCTGCTATCTGTTGCTGCGTCGGGGCAATGCTTTTGCCGCTGACGTCACGCCGCCAGTGCGCCTGCGCCGCTGGGTGGCAGCCTTCTTTGCCTCCATCGCCTTGAGCCATGCATGGTATATGCCGATGTTCTTTCTCTCCTCCAGCGAGGACATCAGGCTGTGCGACCTTGTTGGCGGACTGCTTGACTGTATGACCTTTTTTCCCTTGGCCATCGTCGTGTTGCTTACCATGTTGCAAGACCGCAGCCGACCGCTGTGGCCTGTCGCGGCGATGATGGCACCCATCGTTGCAGGAGGTGTGTTAGGCGTTGCTGCCCGTAGCTATGCTTTTTTGCCTATGGTATATGTTTATTTCCTGTTGATGTGCATTGCCTTAATAATATATATGGTACGCGCGACGAGACAGTACGGCCGCTGGCTGCGCGACAACTTTGCCGACTTGGAGCACAAGGAAGTGTGGCAGAGTTTCGTGGTGCTGGCCGCCATTCTGCTGGTGTTCGCCATCTATGTGTTTACCAGCAAAGGCCCTGTCTATCAATACGCCATGCAGGTGATTTATGTCATACTTATCTGCTATCTCCTTTGGCGGGTGGAAACATTGAGTGACCTGAGCATACCCGCTAATGTTGCGGCAGAAGAAATAGTCGCCACGGAGCATGAGGAAGACAACGCCCTTTCATTATCCATACGCAACAATATCGGGCCATTGTTGCAGAAGTATTGCGAGGAACCGCAACTCTATCTACAGTACGACATTTCCGTCACGCAACTTGCCCAGCAGATTGGCATCAATCGTTCCTACCTCAGCAAGCACTTTGCCTTGCAGGGTATCAGTTATAATGCCTACATCAACGGTCTGCGCGTCCAGCACTTCGTCAACCTCTATCATGAGTCAGTTGCCAAACATCAGCCTGTCTCAATCCAGCAACTGGCCCACCAGAGTGGCTTCCGCAGTTACAGTACATTTAATTCAGCCTTCAAGCAGAGCATGGGAATGACTGCGACGGAGTGGATGAATAACGTTGCAGAGTAGAAACTGAATTGTTTGTGGTTACTTAGGACTTCAGAATCGTAAAAAACGCTTCTGAATCGTCAAAACTTGCTTTCCAAGGCTTTTGGGTTATTGTGATTTCAAAGGGAATGGACTACCTTTGCACAATAATCCCAAATTTTTTGTTTCACAAAATATAGTATTGTAATAATGAGAAAAATGAAAAAATGTATGCTTGCCGCCACGCTCGTCTGCGGCACAACAATGGTGCTCACTTCATGCAGTGACAAAGAGGACAACCCATTGGAACCTGAGACGGAGTATCCCAACAAGAAGATTACGGACGGCAATTATGACAAGTCGCTGGCCGTGAAATGTATCAACGGCACCTTCGTCGGCAAAAAAACGGAGAACATCATCTCCTACAAGGGCATTCCGTTCGTTGGCCAGCAGCCTGTAGGTAACCTGCGCTGGAAGGCACCTGTGGACGTGACTCCGAGCAATGACGTGTATGAAGCCTATAACTATTGTCAGGCTCCAGTCCAGGCTCCCGGCGACCCTGCTATAGAGAATGGTATGAGCGAGAACTGCCTGTACCTGAACTTATGGAAGTCTGACGATTCAAAAGCGGAGAAGAAACCTGTCATCGTTTGGATTTACGGTGGTGGTTTTGAGGTAGGCGGAGCAACCGACCCGCAGTACGACTGTCACAATCTCATAAAAGAGAACCCGGAGGTCATTGTCGTCACCATCAATTACAGGGTCAGTTTCCTCGGTTTCCTGCATCTGTCACACTTGTCTGACGGCAAGGACTATCAGGACGCACAAAATCTGGGACTCATGGATCAGATGATGGCATTGAAATGGGTAAATGAGAACATTGCAGGCTTCGGTGGCGACCCCGACAACGTGACCATCTGGGGTGAGTCCGCCGGTGGTGGAAGTTGTAGCCTGCTTCCGCTCATCAAAGGCTCCCACAAGTATTTCAAGCGTGTCATCGCGCAGAGTGGCGCTCCCACACAGACAAGGTCTGAGGAACAGGCCATCGAAATCACGAACAAGTTTATGGAGGCTCTTGGCTGCAAAACCGTTGCCGACCTGATGAAGGTCAGCGCCGAGAAGCTCGCAGACACGTGGGCAAAGCTGTACGGTTTTTACCAGGTGCTCGGCATACGTACATTCCCGGAGAGGGACGGGAAATTCCTGCCTCTGAATACATGGGAGGCCTACGCCAACGGTGCTGCTAAGGACATTGAGTTCCTTCAGGGCTGTAACAAGGACGAAATGAACACCTTCTTAGGAAGCATCGGAGTGGATCATTGGAACGAGTGGGCCAGTGGGCGCAAGGCGGAGAAACTCGCAAAGCATACGGACGAGGAGAAGGCACTTGTGGAGAGTTACTGCAACGAAATCACAGGAGAGAGTTACGAACCTACCGTCCGCCTCCTCAGTCAGTACATGTTCATCGCACCGCAAATTCGTCTTTCGGAGGAACACACAAAGGGCGGTGGCAAGTCATACACTTACTACTATACGGTGGAATCTGCTGTACCATTGATAAAGGCCGGACACGCATCAGAACTGTCTGTGGTGTTCAACCATCCGGAGATGAACGGCTTCACGGGCAGGACATACGACGCTGCCTTCTGCAAGACCATGCGCAAGATGTGGATTCAGTTCGCCAAGACAGGCAATCCATCGCTCACTGCCGACATGTCGCCCGACGGCAAGGCCCACGAGTGGCCACTCTACGACACGACAGACAAGCAGGTGATGGTGCTCGACGAGCAAGACATACATACGGCCAAAGAAGCGGAACTGAAGATTGTTGACTGGAAACGCACCTACTTCCTGACCAACACTTATTTCAACTGATACTGGCACAGGGCCTAACTTTGACGGAGATACTGTCAAAGTGGCCTCAAAAAAACATCTGGTTTGGCAAAATAGTCTCTGATTATTTTGCCAAACCAGATGTTTTTGTTACCTTTGCGGCAGAATTACAGCCATAGCATACCAGTCATGTACGATCAACATATAAGGGAGGATGTATTCTATTTGATGCTTTATGTGGGTGTGATGGTATTGAACCTCATTGCCAGCTGCTATCTGCTGCTGCGCAGGGCCAACGCCATCGCCCCAGATGTCACGCCGCCAGTACGCTTGCGCCGGTGGACGGCAGCGTTCCTATGCGCTTCTGTATTAAGCCATTTGTGGTATATGCCGACCTTTTATCTCACCTCCGTCGAAGAGATCAAGATGGTCTTTTTTACTGGCGCTTTGTTCGACTTCTTGACGGTTTTCCCTCTGGCCATAGCCATCATGCTCGTTATGCTGCAAGACCGCAGGCGTCCGCTTTGGCCCATTGCGGTGACGATGGCACCGATTGTCGTAGGAATGACGGTGTGTACCGCTACCCGCAGCGATACCATTCCAATGGTGTTATATGTCTATTATCTGTTGTTGGTCGTTGGCTTAATAATATATATGGTACGCGCGACACGACAGTACGGCCGCTGGCTGCGCGACAACTATGCCGACCTGGAACACAAGGAGTTGTGGCAGAGCCTCATGGTACTGGCCATCATCCTGGCAGGGTTCGTCTCATACGTGTTTGAGCTTTATGGCCCGTTCTATAAATACATCGCTCAGGCGAACGGCGTCATATTGGTATGCTTTTTTGTTTGGCGCGTAGAAACAATAAGCGACCTCAGCTCCACCCAGACTCTTTCCTTGGATGCGAACGAGGAGCCTGACGCCGGGGAGACGATGACAGACGATGGTGAGCACCCCTTGTCCGGCTTCCCGCCGACCGCCCCCGACCGCATCGGTCTATTGCTACAGAGGCATTGCATAGACACTCAGCTCTACCTGCAGCACGACCTGACCATCCACCAGCTCGCCACGGCTGTTGGCACCAACCGCTACTATCTCAGCCAGTATTTCTCGCGGCAGGGAACCACCTACAATGCCTACATCAACGGTCTGCGCATCGACCATTTCGTCGGCCTCTACCGCCAGGCCGTCGCTGCTAAGCAGGGGGGCACCGTCAGGAAACTGGCCCAAGACAGCGGCTACCGCAACTACGCCACTTTCAGCAATGCCTTCAAGCAGCGCATGGGAAAGAACGTGACGGCGTGGATAAAGGAAGGTGATGGTGAGCACCAATCGTCCGAATCCTGACAGTCTTTTGAGACCCTGCTTACAAAATCAGCAAAATGTTGCTATAAAATCAGCAAAATCTGACCCGCAAGCCCATAATGTCAATATGGTTTGCGGGATTTTTGTTAATTTTGCAACTCCGAATTAACAAAAATAAGCGTTATGAAACAGACAATTTGTAAGAGAATGAAGAAGACGATGGTGAGTACCAATCGTCTGCTATCGTGTATCGTAGTGATGACTGCTATCGTCGGTATGGGTATGCTTGCCAGCTGCAAGAACAACACCAGTGCCGATCTCGTGGTCTATGGTAAAATCTTCACCGCCGAGGGTGGTCAGTTGGCAGAAGCCTTCGCCGTGAAGGATGGCAAGTACGTCTATGTGGGCGACAAGGCAGGAGCCGAAGCCTACGTAGAGGAAGGTAAGACCGAGGTAGTGGACTATACTGGCAAGGGGCTTGTGATGCCTGGCTGCGGCAACGGCCATGCCCATTACTCGATGGGTTATGCCATTCAGTCGGTTGGAGCAATCGTTGGCCGGGAAGTTGACGTGAACACGTTCTTCAAGGAATTTGTTCCCGCAATGGTCAAGAAGGCGAGGGACAATGGCGCAACCAATGTCTTTGGTCAAGGCTGGAACATGATGACCTTCACCAAGGACATTGATTACCGCCGTCAGCTGGATGCCATCTGCAATGACATTCCCATGTATATTGCCGACGAGGAAGGCCACAAAGGCTTGGCCAATACCGCCCTGCTGGTCAAGGCAGGCATTATGAAGGAAGACGGCACGGTGCTCAAGAAAGAGATGCGCGGCGGCGAGATTGTGATAGGTGCCGACGGCACGCCTACGGGTTATCTGGCGGAACAGGCCGGCACCTACGTGCGCAGCTTCATGGACAACGAGAACCTGTTTTCCGTTGACATAGCCAAAGGAAACATGGCCGGCATCCAGGAGGATTTGTTGTCTGAGGGCTACACGATGTATCTCGATGGCTACTCATCTTATTTCTTTAACGAGAGCTTCTATAAGGCCGCGCAGCAGATGGATCAGGCCGGTAATCTGCACTTCGTCCTTGGAACGGCATGGGAGCTGGACAGCTGGATGGATGTGGATGCAACGTTGGCCAAGGCCAGCGACACGCAGAAGTACGCTTCCACGCACATCATCCCCCGCTGGCTCAAGCTCTTCATGGATGGCACGGTGGAAAGCGGCACAGGATTTATCGAGCCGCTTTATGTTGACGGTCATCAGGGCATCCCCAACTGGTCGGAAGAGGAACTGACGGACATTACCCGCAAGGCCAATGAAAAAGGAATCACCATGCACGTCCACGTGATGGGCAACAAGGGCGTGGAGCGCATTGTCAACGCCTACGTCAATGGTGGAAAGGACGAACTGCGCAACACGCTGGTACACGTGTATGGCGTCAACGAGCCTGACTACAAGCGCATGGCCGACCATAACATCTATGTCACCTCGGGCATGCTTTGGCACCATGCCGATGAGGAGCTGCAAGCCGATTTGAAACGCATACTGCCCGATGGCATGAAGGACAAGGGCTATCCCATGAAATCATTCTTCGACAATGGAGTCATTCTATCTTCACACTCAGACTTCCCTGCATTGTGCGGCGCTCCCGACGACCCGTTCGGCATTATGGAGATTGTGGTAACGGGCGTTTATCACCTCGAAAATGCGACACCCTGGTGGACGGAGGAACTGCTGACTCGCGAGCAGGCCATTGAGGCACTGACCATCAACGTCGCCAAGCAGATGTTCATCGAGAATGAGCGGGGTAGCGTCAGCACGGGCAAGTATGCTGACTTCCTGCTTGTTGACAAGGATGTGCTGACCTGCCCTGTGACGGAGATTCACACCGCCAAGCCCGAAGCCACCTATTTCGAGGGGAAGAAGGTTTATCCCATGTAAAAGGCAGCAAAATGGAAGTAACAACAATTGGTAATCTTTAAAAACAAAGGAGAATGTAGTTATGAAAATGAGTATTCGTATGAGTGTAAAAAAAATGTTGTCATGCATCGCTGTTGTTAGCGTTATCGCCAGCGTGGGTATGCTTGCCAGTTGCAAGAACAACAGCAGTGCCGACCTTGTTGTCTATGGCAAAATCTTCACCGCCGAGGGTGGTCAGTTGGCAGAAGCTTTCGCCGTGAAAGACGGCAAGTATGTCTATGTGGGCGACAAGGCAGGAGCCGAAGCCTTTGTAGAGGAAGGCAAGACCGAGGTGATAGATTACACAGACAAGGGACTTGTGATGCCCGGCTGCGGCAATGGCCACGCGCACTATACGCTGGGCTATGCCATCCAGTCTGTAGGAACGATTGTCGGCTATGAGGACACCCCCGAGAAGTTCCTGAAGGAGATTATTCCCGCTGCGGTCAAGAATGCAAAGGATACAGGGGCCAAGGCAATATTCGGCCAGGGATGGAATCTATTTACCTTCAAGGACAAGATGCCTACCCGTCAGGATTTGGACGCCATCTGTAGTGACATCCCCATCTACATTGCCGACGAGGAAGGCCACAAGGGTCTGGCCAACTCACTCATGCTGGTGAAGGCAGGCATCATGAAGGAAGATGGTACGGTGCTGAAGAAAGAAATACGTGGCGGTGAAATAGGCTTCGCGGCTGACGGTACACCTAATGGTTTCTTGTCGGAGCAGGCCGGCACTTACACGCGTTCCTTCTTGGACAACGAAAGCCTCTTTTCCATTGACATAGCGAAAGCCACCATGACGAGCGTCCAAGAGCATCTGCTGTCAGAGGGCTACACAATGTATCTTGACGGTTACTCCACCTATTTCTTTAACGAAAATATCTTCAAAGCAGCTCAGCAGATAGATCAGGCCGGCGACTTACACATCGTCTTGGGTCTGACAACCGAACTGGATAGTTGGATGGACATGGATAAAGTCCTGACCAATGCTGGTGACGCAAAGAAATATGCTTCCACACGCGTAAAACCCAACTGGCTCAAGATATTCATAGATGGTACAGTAGAACCTGGCACCGGTTTCGTTGAGCCGCTTTATCCTGATGGTCATCAGGGTGTTGTTCTCTGGTCGGAAGAGGAACTAACCGACATCACGCGCAAGGCGAATGAGAAAGGAGTGACTGTTCACGCACACGTCATGGGCAACAAGGGTGTCAATCGCATTGTCAACGCCTACGTTAATGGCGGTAAGGACGAGATGCGCAATACGCTGGTACACGTGCATGGCGTCTATCCGGAAGATTACAAGCGCATGGCCGACCATAACATCTATGTCACAGAAGGCATGCTTTGGCACCATTTCTCCGATGACAAGCAGGAGTTGCTTAAGCAAGGCTACGTACCTGTAGGCATGGAGGACAAGTCATATCCTATGAAATCACACTTCGACAACGGTGTCATTATGTCCTCGCACACGGACTTCCCCGCATTGAGCGGCAGCCCCGACGACCCGTTTGGCGTTATGGAGATTGCGGTGACTGGTGTATATTATCCTGAGCAGGCAAAGCCCTGGTGGCCTGAAGAGCTCATCACCCGTGAGCAGGCTCTCACAGCCCTGACCATCAACGTGGCTAAGCAGATGTTCATCGAGGATGAGCGCGGCAGCATCAAGACCGGCAAGTATGCCGACTTCCTCCTCGTCAACAAAGACGTGCTGACCTGCCCCGTTACGGAGATTCACGAGGCCAGGCCTGAAGCCACCTATTTCGAGGGGCAGAAAGTTTTCGCCAAGCCATAAGGGTAACTACTCAGTCATAACTTCTTTTGTCCATTAAGCATGATGACTGAGTAGTTACCTTTTTTCATACGTGAGCCCACTTTAAAAAGTCAAAACCATGATTAAGACGACAAAAAACGGAGCGGCTGCGCGTAGTTTTTTAGTTGTTGCTTCCATTTGTTGACTTTTTAAAGTGGACTCATACGTATAATTGTAAATAATTGACCTATACTTCAAATAATTACTTTAATTCTTGGCGATTTAAGTCTTTTTATGTACTTTTGCATCCAAAAGTTAGGAAAAGTGTTTTAATCATACATAAAACCGAACTTTCCGATGTAAATTATGAGAATAGAAAGAGACATTATCAATCAGTTTAAAGCATGGAAGGAGACTCCCGACAGAAAGCCCATCCTGCTAAAAGGTGCCCGTCAGGTAGGCAAGACGTGGGCGATGGAGACATTCGGAAAGGAGTGTTTCAAATATTGTGTCAAGTTTGATTTCGACCGGCATTCCGAATTGAAGTCGGTGTTTCAGGCGTCCAAGGACCCTCAGCGACTCATCAAAGAACTGACGCTCTACTGTGACCAGCCGATTGTGGCAGGCGAGACATTGATGATCTTCGACGAGATACAAGAGTGCGAGGAAGCGCTGAACAGTCTGAAATACTTCCGCGAAGAAGCACCTCAGTATCATATCATTGCCGCTGGCTCGCTTCTGGGTGTGGCTGTCAAGAAACGCAAGATGACGGTTCCTGTAGGAAAGGTGAAGATTGTCAACATGTTCCCCGTCACCTTCCGCGAATTCCTTCGTGCCAGCGATGTGCGCACATACGACTACATAGAATCGTTGGAAGAAATCCGCCATCTGCCCGAAATCATCATGAACAAGCTACGCACGGAGTATCGTCGCTATCAGGTGTCTGGTGGTATGCCCGAAGCCATTGTGGCACTGCTTGAAGAGAGAGGCATCGGCGAGGTGGAGTCTGCACTTCAGGGCATTCTCGACCTCTACGAGCTGGATTTCGCCAAATATGCCGAGCCGCGCGAGATTCCCCGCATTCATGCCATCTGGCACTCATTGCCGGCTCAGCTGTCGAAGGAGAACCGTAAATTTATCTATAAGGTCATCAAGAGCGGTGCCCGTTCGAAGGATTATGAAGATGCCCTGATGTGGTTGGAGGATGCAGGAATAATCTATCGTGTGTTCAGTATCAGCAAGCCGGGTATGCCATTGTCTGCATACGAGGAAACCGATGCCTTTAAGGTCTACGCCTGTGACTGCGGCTTGCTCCGCCGTCTGGCTCATCTGCCTGCAACCGTTGTCACAGACCCTATCGCCAACTATACGGAGTTTAAGGGAGCTATGGCTGAAAATGCCGTCTTGCAGTCCATCATGCCCTTTATGAATGACCAGGTACCTTTTTATTGGACATCACCAGGAACAGCAGAAGTGGAATTTGTCATACAATGGGACGATGAGATCATCCCCGTGGAGGTCAAGGCCGAAGAGAAAATCAGCGGCAGCAGCCTCTCTGTCTATTTCAAGACATACACACCCCGCTATCGCGTGCGCTTTTCAATGTTAAACCTCCAATACAATTGTGGCCTGCTCAGCAGTCCGGCTCCATTGGCAGGATGGCTTGATAAATGGATGGCGCTCACTGTTTTCCGATTCTAACAGGGAGGCAAAGCTGATCAAAACTAGCCAAATCCTTCACAAATCAGGTTCGTTTGGCTAATTATTGCTATAATATTTGGCCAAACGAATCTTTTTTCATAACTTTGCGGCTGAAAATAAACATTGTCGGTTATGATTGGACGCAAGAGCGAATTCGAGAAGCTGCAGTCGGCCATGGATAAAGACAGGGCACAGCTGATTGCGGTTTATGGCAGGCGAAGAGTAGGCAAGACATTTCTTGTCAATGAGTTCTTCGAGGGTAAGTTCATCTTTAAGCACACTGCCGTCTCACTGGTGGACGATGCGACGAGGAAGAGAAAGAAAAACATGCTGAAACTGCAGCTTCAGGAGTTCTATTATTCCATGCGGACGTATGGTCTGGACAGCAGTGAGCATGTCCCCGCCAGTTGGCAGGAGGCGTTCTATATGCTGGAACGACTCCTTGAAAAGAAGGATGACGGCAGGCGTCAGGTCATTTTCATCGATGAACTGCCCTGGATGGATACCCCCAAGTCGAACTTCATGCCGGCCTTCGAACACTTCTGCAACGACTGGTGTCTCGCCCGCAAAAACTTCAAGACGGTAGTGTGCGGCAGCGCAACGTCCTGGATTCTGGACAAACTCATCAACAACAAGGGAGGCTTGTATGGCCGGGTGACGCTGCCCATCTATCTTTCACCATTCACTCTGTATGAATGTCGCGAATTCTTCAAGGCCGACGGCCTCCATTTCGACGAGTTCGACATCTGCCAGGCCTATATTGCTTTCGGTGGCATACCATTCTATTTAGACCAGTTCAGGAAAGGCCTGAGCCTGGCGCAAAACATCGACGCTATCCTCTATGACACCAGGGCACCGCTCAAGGAAGAGTTCGACCGCCTGTTCACCTCCCAGTTCTCAAGCCCGGAGGAGTTGCAGCGCATAGTGACAACACTCGCCACGAAGCGCATCGGCTTTACGCGCGATGAACTCATCAAGCGCGGCAAGTTCTCTTCCGGAGGCTCTTTGACGGAGAATCTTTCCGCCTTGCAGAAGAGCCGTCTGATCATGGAGTACATCCCTTTCGGTGAATCTGTTGCGAGATACAAACTCACCGACCCGTTCTGTATCTTCTATCTGAGCCATGTCAGGGGCAATAGCGACAACCCCGCATACTGGCAGACACACGAGAAGTCGCCCTCCGTCATCTCGTGGATGGGCTTCGCCTTCGAGGACCTGTGCTGGACCCATATCCGGCAGATTAAGCACGCCTTGGGCATTGACGGGGTCATCACGAAGGAGTCACCATGGAACATCCCTCCCGATTCCAAGATTGACTTGATGATCAACCGCGACGACCGTTTCATCTGCCTGTGTGAAATGAAGTTCACCCGAGGGGACTTCGAGGTCACTAAGAGTTACAGCAAGACCCTTCTGGAACGAATGGAGCGCGTACAGGAGATTGTGGGGAACAGGAAAACCGTCATGTCTGTACTGATAACCACATACGGTCTGAAAAGAAACGAATATGCATCCCGTTTCGACAGGATTGTCACCATGGAAGATTTGTTCCAGAAATAACACCATCCAGTCATGTACGAGCAAATCAGGGAAGATACGCTCTTCATTATATTCTATTCAGGGGTGATGGTCGTGGCCTTGATAGCCAGCTGCTATCTGCTGTTCCGTAGGAGTAACGCCATTGCACCAGAGATTACACCGCCAGTACGCCTGCGCCGCTGGGTGGCTGCGTTCTTTGCCGCTATCACTTTGAACCACTTGTGGTATATGCCGATATTCTTTCTCTCGTCAAGCGAGGATATCATGATGAATGACCTTGTTGGCGGATTGCTTGACAGCATGACGGTGCTGCGCACACCCCGGCATTGAGCGAAGACGCTTTCAGCGTCTCTTTTTTCAACCGTAGCTCAGTGCAAAAGGTTTGTCGGTACAATGAATTATGATTTCCTTTGCATTGTAAATAGTGGTAGTGACCGACACGGACCAAAGGTCATGTTACAATTTTTTTTGAAATAGGGTGTCAGGGTGACAGAATGTCCTACTGCAAAGCGTTTGCACCCTGTTTGAGGGTGACAGAGGGTGACAGGAGGGTGACAGGTATGACAATGGTCTTTAGTAAGCCCCCCAACCCCCTTAAGGGGGAACTACAGACTCTGCAGGAACTCCCCCCCTTTAGGGGGCAAGGGGGCTTGGGGGTGCTTTGCACCGCCCGACATTGAGAGGTTACCGCTTTGCGGTCATACTGCAGTTCAACCGCACAGCACGTAATTTTGCAGCCGAAAGGCTGCGAGACTCGGCTGCGCCTCGGCAATTGGAGCGAGCTCCATTGCTCTCGGCTTGCACGAGCCATGTCACCATCTAAACAGAATTGTTGCAGTATTTATGAAATACTCAATTTTCGGAAGTTGGAAATGCCCTGCCGTAAAGCCCTGAAGGGGCTTTCAGACCACAGGCAGGGGTGAAACCCCTGTAAAGGGACGATGGTAACCTTAGCCCTGAAAGGGCGGCAGAGTATAGTGCGGATAAGTCTGTCGCCCCTTCGGGGCTTGCGTTATCCGCTTGATCAGCAGGGGTTTTACCCCTGCCTGTAATCTGACAGGCCTTCGGCCTTAGCTGCGCATTGTACTTCCGAAACATAAGTGAAAAATCCGATAGGCATACAGAACTTTGGCGAGGTGAGGCGCGACGGCAAGGCCCACGAGTGGCCGCTCTACGACACGACAGACAAGCAGGTGATGGTGCTCGACGAGCAAGATATCCATACTGCCAAGGAGTCCGAGCTGAAGATTGTTGACTGGAATCGCACCTACATCCTGACCAACACTTATTTCAACTGACCGTTGAGTGAGACACAGCAATATCCCTACGCGAGGCCCTCTGAGCAATTACGCTCAGGGGGCTTTTTACATGTTACGTAACTTATGAAAACGCTGACGAATCAGGCTTTTCTCGCAGATTTTTCGTGTCTACTGAAAGGGGACAGTACAAACGTGTTGGCGAAAATTGTCACAAACAACCGAACGAAATTGCCACAAATAACCGAACGAAATTGCCACAAATAACCGAAAAGTAGCAAAAAACTTGCGTATTTCAATAATAATCAGTAACTTTGCCGCACAGAATTATATTTCATGAGCCCACTTTAAAAAGTCAAAACCATGATTAAGACGGCAAAAAACGGAGCGCAGCCCCTCCCCTCCCATCAACTACTCTTTATACACATCTCTGGCCTTGGTGAAAGTGATGATTTCGAGGTGCTGATTGAATCTGTCTAGCCCCCTCTTCATGGTTATGTATCCGGGCCTGCCGTGCGCCTTGACGTGGCCGCTCCATCCACCGA
>JAFSKJ010000081.1 GCA_017449025.1 Prevotella sp.
CAAGCGATTCGGTGAGTTTTTTCGATGAGGAACGAAAATATTCCCTATACACACCTATAGGAAGACGATGCCAGAGGCATCAGATAGGGGTAGCCAGCCATACAGCCGTGCCTTTAGGTACGGCGAAATGGCTGGTACGGCGTTGATGGTAACATGCGTGCCTTTAGGTACGCGACAAATAGCGCTTATTATCGCCTACCTACGAGGCAGGCATCCCTAACTACAACAATCCCCCAGCCATTTCGCCATACCTACGGCATGGCTGTACGGCTGGCTACCCCTATTTGATTCGCCTTTTCAAGGTTTCTGGATCTACGCGCGTATCCCAAATATCAACCACTCGGACAATATTGGAGGAAAAATAGTAACAATAAATCAGTTTGAAACGCCGATTCATCAGATGGCAATAGCGATAGACATGCTTTTTACCAGCAAGCAAAGGTTCTGGAGTATATGATATTGGCATCGACGCAATACGTTCTTCTGCGTATGCTATTTCTTTAATCCATCTTTTAGCTGTAGACTTACCAAACTCAGCATTCGCGTATGCCAGCCTTTTGTCAAGTACGCGACTGGCTCTCTTCTGCCAGATTATCTTAGCCATGGGTATTTCTGGTATAGTTCAGTCCACATTTGTTCCGATGAAATCCACTTCTCCGGGTCTTCAATGCCTGCGTCCACCTCGTCCATGTCGGCCTCTATCTCGGCCACCCGCTGTTCGAACACGTCGGGGTCGTCGGTGTAGAAGCCGAACATCCCCACAGGTATGCTGTCTATCTTTTCAGCCTCGTCGTTCAAATATACAATCCCTGACGACGAATGACTCTCCATAGCGTATGCTACAGCAGGTTCTGCGGCGGCCATACTGCCGTAGCCGTCCTCTTCCTCTATAATGGGATGTTTCTTTTCTTCCATAATCATTTGTATTATGCAAAGCATTTGCAAAGATACGAACAAAAAGCCGAACCGCCAAGCGATTCGGAGAGTTTTTTCGATGAGGAACGAAAATATTCCCTATACACATCTAAAGGAAGACGATGCCTACGGCATCTAAAAAATTACGTGCTGTGCTCATTGGCCTTTCAGGCCGTTCCGCAGCTACGATACGCAGCAATATTTCAACCGCAGCTCAGGTCGAAAAAAATATACGTGACTGTGCAGCCCTATAACAATCAAGGCAGACTTGAGTCTGCCTTGATTGTTACGTACACCCTCAGGGGCTCGAACCCTGGACACCCTGATTAAGAGTCAGGTGCTCTACCAACTGAGCTAAGGGTGCCTGCTTTTGTTTTTGCGGGTGCAAAGGTACAAATATTTTTTGTTTCCAACAAATTTTCTCCTTGTTTTTTCTTTGCGCATGCATTTTTTGTCTTTTTTCTCCTGTGGCAGACCACGGCTGCGTGACAAGTGGGGTGTGGAGAAATTAAATATGGTGGGAATGCTTGCGTATGTCAAAACAATTACGTACCTTTGCGCGGAAAAAACGAAAGACTATAAGATGAAGAAGATTTTCCAACTGGCAGTATTGGCCGGAGTGTGTATATCCATCGGCGGCACTGTCTACCTTCGGGTAGGCGGGGTGGCGGGTGCTGTGCTGTTTGCTTTTGGACTGACCACTGTGGTGTATTATAAGCTGAAACTTTATACCGGCACTGCCGGCTTCATCCGGCGCAATGGCGACTGGGGAATGCTTGGCATGGTGCTTCTCGGCAACATTGTGGGCTGCGCACTCTCGGCTTGGGCCATAAGCTATGCCCAGCCCGACTGCGTGGCTCCTGCCCAGGCCATACTGGAAGGGCGGCTTGCCAAAGGGCCGCTTGCGTGCGGGGTACTGGCCATAGGGTGCGGCTTTATCATGACCACTGCCGTGGCATTTGCCCGCCAGGGGAAGATGCTGCCACTGCTGCTTGGCGTGCCTGCGTTCATAATGTGCGGCTTCGCGCACAGCATAGCCGATGCTTTCTACTTTCTGCTCGTGCCAACAAACGAACTGCTGCAACCGGCGGTTGCAGCAGTCTATGCAGCTGAGGTGGCAGGCAACTTCGTTGGCTGTAACCTCTACAGATGGGTGGCGTGGGGTGCTACCGACGACTAATCCTCGTCGGGCAGGCCCTTTCCGCTCATGATGGCCTCAACATCGCGCATGGCCTGCTTGCGGTTTGGGTCGTTGACACGCAGGTCTTCATTACCGAGTTCGGAACTCTCGTACAACGGCTCTGTTTCCCAGCTTTTATCCTCCGGCTCTGTCTCGGCGAAGTCGTCGTGGGCGAGCGTGTCTACGGGCAGGCGCGCATAGTTAACCTTGTAATTACGATGGCAGGCTCCCAACAGCATCAGGGATGCCAGAAGGCAAGAGCCGATAAAAATCTTTTTCATAGCTGTAACGTTTATATGGCGGGGCTGTTCACCGGCTGTCCCACTACTACTTAGCCTGGCGCACACGCGAGAGTGTCTCGGGTGTCATCTGCAGATAGCTGGCAATATAGTTAAGCGGAGCGCGCAGCACTAACTGCGGAGCACGCTTCACCAGCCTCCGGTATCTGTCGCCTGCAGTCTCGAAGCGCAGCTCGTCGGCACGTATCTGACTGAGTATCAGCGACTCTTCAAGGATCTTCCTGTAAAGAATCTGTATGTTCACGCTCTTCATTGCCACCTGCTCAAGTGTAGCCTTGGGCATAAAGTAGAGCAGCGTAGGCTCAATAGCCATGATCTGCAGCTTGGTAGGTTCTTCGCGGAAGAGGCTCTCGATGCACATGCAAATATTGTTCTCGGTTGCCATATACTCGGTCATCTCTTTCTTTTTCTTAAGATAATACTGGCGCACCATACCCTTCACAATCCAGTATATGTTCTCGCACACCTCTCCTTCGCGGAGTATCATCTCGTTCTTCGCGTACTTCTTGGGTATGAGTATGCTTTCGAGCAAGTCCAGCTCATCGTGCGTCATTGTGCTATAGCGGCGAGCCAGTTCGCGAGCCACGTCTCTCGGAGAATTTGCAGTATTCGTCATTGTTGTTCGTTCCTTTCTTGTCTTAAGGCAGTTGTTCTTAGTCAATTGGTAATCTCTTTAGTCGAGCTTAAGCACGGCAAGGAAAGCTTTCTGCGGCACCTCCACGTTGCCTATCTGCTTCATGCGCTTCTTGCCTCGTTTCTGTTTCTCGAGCAGTTTTCTCTTTCTGCTCACATCACCGCCATAACACTTGGCGGTCACATCCTTACGCACCTGCTTCACCGTTTCGCGGGCAATGATCTTGGCTCCGATGGCTGCCTGGATTGCAATGTCGAACTGCTGGCGCGGAATGAGTTCCTTCAGTTTCTCGCACATACGCCTGCCGAAGGTCACGGCATTGTCCTGGTGCGTAAGGGTGGACAGTGCATCTACGGGTTCGCCGTTGAGCAGTATGTCAAGCTTCACAAGCTTGGAGGGGCGAAAGGAGTCAATGTGATAGTCGAACGATGCATAGCCCTTGGATATTGACTTGAGCTTATCGTAGAAGTCAATCACAATCTCGCCCAAGGGAAGCATGAAATGCAATTCTATGCGGTTTCCGCTGACGTACTGCTGGTCGATGAGTTCCCCGCGCTTGTCCAGACAGAGTGTCATGATAGGGCCGATAAAGTCGGCTGCCGTAATGATGCTGGCCCGGATATACGGTTCCTCAATGCGCTCGATCATTGTCTGGTCGGGCAGTCCCGAGGGATTGTGCACCTCCTTCTCCTCGCCCTGCTTGGTGTAGCACATGTAGCTGACGTTAGGCACCGTTGTGATGACGTCCATGTCGAACTCACGGTCAAGACGCTCCTGGACAATCTCCATGTGGAGCAACCCGAGGAATCCGCAGCGGAAGCCGAAGCCCAAGGCCACCGACGACTCGGGCGAGAATGTGAGCGAGGCGTCGTTCAGCTGCAACTTCTCCAGCGAAGCGCGCAGGTTTTCATAGTCGGTAGGGTCGATGGGGTATACTCCTGCAAACACCATGGGCTTCACCTCCTGGAATCCCTCAATGGCCTTAGTGCAGGGGTTTTTCACGTGGGTAATGGTATCGCCGACCTTCACCTCTCGCGAATTCTTTATACCGCTGATGATATATCCCACGTCGCCTGTTGACAGCTCCTTGCGGGGAATCATGTCCATCTTAAGCACACCTATCTCATCGGCATCGTACTCCATGCCTGTGTTGAAGAACTTCACCATGTCGCCCTGCCTGATGCTTCCGTTCACAATCTTGAAGTAAGCAATTATGCCACGGAAGGAATTGAACACTGAGTCGAAGATGAGGGCTTGAAGTGGAGCCGTCTCGTCGCCCACGGGATGGGGGATGCGCTCCACCACGGCATCGAGAATCTCGGTGACGCCCTCGCCGGTCTTTCCCGACGCCCTTATGATGTCAGAGGGTTCGCAGCCTATCAAGTCTACAATCTCGTCTTCCACCTCGTCGGGCATGGCCGACGGCATGTCAATCTTATTGATAACGGGGATAATCTCCAGATTGCTGTCGATGGCCATATAGAGGTTGGAGATGGTCTGAGCCTGTACGCCCTGTGTGGCGTCTACCACGAGCAATGCTCCCTCGCAAGCTGCGATGGAGCGGCTCACCTCATAGCTGAAGTCAACGTGTCCCGGAGTGTCAATAAGATTAAGTATGTATTTCTCCCCATTGTGCATGTACTCCATCTGAATGGCATGGCTCTTGATGGTGATGCCGCGCTCACGCTCCAAGTCCATGTCGTCAAGCATCTGACCCTCAGTGACTTGGATGGTCTGTGTGGCTTCCAACAACCTATCGGCCAGGGTAGACTTACCGTGGTCTATGTGCGCAATGATACAGAAATTCCTGATGTTCTTCATCCGTAAGTGTTCTCTTTGACTTGCAAAGTTACGAAAAAAAACTGCTACCAAAGAATATTTTTACGTTTTTTGTAACTTTAGTCGGAAAAAAAACAAAAACACGAGCGCCGCAAGTGTCACGATGCGAGTCCGAATATGGCAAAAACACGGCAGAAGAATGTTTTTTCTTCAAAAAGATTAAAGTATTCGGAATAAAAATATTACTTTTGCAGCGTCCAATCAGGGAACGCGGGCGTCCTCGCCCGCCATATATGCGGGCGGGGTCGCCCGCGCTCCCTTATGCAAAGCGGTGAAATAACCCGTTAGTTAAATAGTTAGCGTCCAATAAAGGATTAAATATAGAAGAAGCGACAAAAAGCCATATTCATGAGAAAGACAATAATATTACTTGTGCTGGCGGCCTTGTGCGCCTGTCAGGAATCGCTCGAAAAGCGCTGTGAGCGTGAGGCAATAACGTTCACGAAGAAAAACTGTCCGGCAAAACTGTCGGATGCAATCACCGTGGACAGCATGGCCTTCCACCAGCCCACGCTGACCATCCACTACTACTATAAGTTGACGGGTGAAGCCGACGACAGCACCCAGGTGAACGCCAAGGAATGGAGAGAGCAGTTGCTGACAAGCCTGAAGAACGCCACAACCATGAAGGCGTACATGGATGCCGGCTACAACGTTCAGTACACCTACTATTCTGCCAGCAATCCGAAGACCGTGCTGTTTGAGGCGCTCTTCAAGCCCGAAGACTATCGCAACAACTGATTGGCAACAAGCACGAAAAGCAGCCACCTGCCTGTCTGTCAGGCAGCTACTCTTGCAGTGGTGCTGCCTTAAGGTGCTCCAATGCCCGGCAGAGCTGGTCGGGGCAGCTTGTTCGCTTTGTTCCGCACCTCACTCCGTCGAGCTTACGGATGACGTCATCAATGTGCTGTCCTTTCACCAGCAGGCTTATGCCCTGAAGGTTTCCGTTGCACCCACCCAGGAAGAACACCTGCTGTATGATGTCGTTCTCGTCGCACGTAACGTCAATCAGCTGCGAACAGGTGCCCTGAGTCTGGTATTGTATGTGTTTGGTTGCCATAGACCGTTATTCCTCCGGCTTCATGTTGGTATACACGGTCTGCACATCGTCGAAATCCTCGAGCCTCTCCACCATCTTGTCGATGGTTTCGCGCTGCTCGGCAGTAACCTCCTTAAGGTCGTTGGGAATGCGCGTAAACTCAGCACCAGTAACCTCGAAGCCCTCAGCCTCAAGGTGTTTCTGTATAGCACCGAAGCTGGAGGGGTCGCCATAGATAGTTACCTCGCCAGTCTCCTCATCCTCGTCAAATTCGTCTTCCACGCCGTAGTCTATAAGGTCGAGGATCAGCTCGTCCATGTCCAGTCCGTCTTTCTTCTTGAAGGTGAACACAGCCTTGTGGTCGAAGAGGAACGAGAGTGAGCCTTGCGTGCCGAGATTTCCGTTGAACTTGTTGAACACTGAGCGTACGTCGCCCACGGTGCGCGTGGTGTTGTCAGTCAGTGTTTCCACAAAGATAGCCACTCCGTGGGGGCCATATCCCTCGTATGTCACCTCCTTGTAGTCGCTCTGGTCCTTACCCATGGCGTTCTTTATGGCGCGCTCAATATTGTCTTTCGGCATGTTCTCGCGCTTGGCGTTGGCAATGCATGCGCGCAGCGCCGGGTTCATGTCGGGTTCCGGACCACCAGCCTTCACTGCAATGGCTATCTGCTTACCAATCTTTGTGAATGTCTTGGCCATGTGACCCCATCTCTTCAGCTTTGCAGCCTTACGATATTCAAATGCTCTTCCCATAGTTTATTTCTTTCTTTATTACGTTATTCTGATTCTGATATTTCTGCTTTTTTCCTGTTTGTGTTATCTCAGCTCTGCGTTCAGCTGTTTCTTCAACTGGGCGATGAGCTTCTGCATTATGGCGTCAATCTGCTTGTCACCCATTGTCTGGGTCTCGTCCTGCAGAATGAAGTTCACGGCATACGACTTCTTGCCTGCCGGGAGCTTGTCGCCCTCATAAACGTCGAAGAGTTCCACCTTCTTCAGCAGCTTCTTCTCTGCCTGGCGGGCAATCTGCTCTATCTGTGCAAACTCAACGCTGTTGTCCACCAAGAGGGCCAGGTCGCGGCTGACAGCCGGGAACTTGGGTACCTCGGTAAAGAGTACCACCGACTTCTTCGTTGCCTTCATCAACAGCGTCCAGTTAAGCTCTGCGTAGTACACGGGAGTGTCTATGCCGAACTGCTTCTGCAACTTCTTCGTCAGCACGCCCATCTCTGCCAGCACCTTGCCGCCGCGGTTCTCTATGGTGAGTCCTGCGGAGAAGACCGGGTTTTCCGACTTCTTTCGCACAGTGGCTCCAGCGTTCATACCTATGCGGCGCATAACGTTCTGTACGTATGCGCTCAGCTCGAAGAACGACGAGTCCTCATCCTTATGTGCCCATGAGCCTTCCACCCTCTTGCCAGTGACCCAGAGTGCCATGTGGTACTCCTCGGAATAGCCATTAGCCTTCAGCCAGTCGCCTCCCTCTTTCTCTGCTGTGGCCTCTCGCTTAGCGTAGACGTTGCCGAACTCAAAGAAACGGAGGTTCTGGTTGCGGCGGTTGGCATTGTGCTGTATGCTTTCCAAGCCACCGAACAGCAGCGTCTTGCGCATCACATTGAGGTCGCTGCTGAGGGGATTCATAATGCGTACAAGGCCGGAGTCTCCCGACTCAGCAGATTCTACTGGCGTCTCATAGTATGCTGCTTTGGTCAGCGAATTGTTCAGTATTTCATTGAATCCCTCACCCACTAACTGCTCGGCCACGAGGTTTGCCAGTTTGTGCTTACGGTCTTCGTCGCCCTTGATGACAAGCGAGCCTTTCAGCTGTGTGGGTATCTCCACATTGTTATATCCGTAAATGCGCAGGATGTCCTCAACCACGTCGCAGGGGCGCTGCACGTCGACGCGATAGGCCGGAACCTCAAGCATCATGCCGTCGGCATCCTCGGAGAGCACCTTCATCTCGAGCGACTCGCAGATGACCTTTATCGTTTCCGCGGGAATGGCCTTGCCTATGAGGCGGTTTACATAGTCGTACTGCAGCGACACCTTGGGGTTCTCCATCTTCACCGGATACTCGTCGCGAATCTCCATCGACACCTTGCCTCCGGCCAACTCCTTGCATAGCATGGCTGCCTGCTTGAGTGCATAGATGACTCCGTTGGGGTCGATGCCTCGCTCGAAGCGGAACGACGCGTCGGTGGAGAGGCCGTGGCGTCGTGCCGACTTGCGAATCCACGTGGGATGGAAGTAAGCCGACTCAAGCACCACATTGCGAGTGGATTCGTATGTGCCGCTGCCCTTGCCGCCGAACACGCCGGCAATGCACATCGGCTCTTCCGTGTTGCAGATGGCCAGGTCGCGGTCGGAGAGTTTATGCTGCTCGCCGTCGAGAGTCTGGAAGGGTGTGCCCTCGGGCATGGTCTTCACCACAATCTTGTTGCCGGTCACCATGTCGGCATCGAAGCAGTGCAAAGGCTGACCGTAGGCGAACATCACGTAGTTGGTAATGTCAACTATATTGTTTATCGGTCGCAGGCCTACGGTTGTCAGGCGGTTCTTAAGCCATTCCGGCGACTCCTTGACATCGCATCCTGTGATGCTGACGCACGCATAGCGGCGGCAAGCCTCCGTATTCTCTATGACCACATCGATGGGAAGGGTGTTGTCATCAACGGTGAACGCCGAGTCACTCGGACGGTGGAGGCTGGTCTCATAGCCATTGCGCTTGAGCCATGCATAGAGGTCGCGTGCCACGCCCCAGTGCGACAGTGCATCGGCGCGGTTGGCGGTAATATCAATCTCTATGAGCCAGTCGCTCTCCAAGTTGTAATACTCGGCAGCAGGTGTTCCCACCACTGCATCGTCGGGCAGCACGATGATACCGTCGTGCGACGTGCCCACTCCTATTTCGTCCTCAGCACATATCATGCCGAACGATTCCACACCGCGCAGCTTCGACTTCTTTATCTGGAACTCCTTGTCGCCGTCGTAGAGCACACACCCCAAGTCGGCAACGATAACCTTCTGTCCGGCAGCCACATTTGGTGCGCCGCAGACAATCTGGCTTGGTGTCTCGCGTCCCAGGTCAACGGTAGTCACGTGCAGGTGGTCGGAGTCGGGATGAGCCTCACAGGTGAGCACCTTACCGACAAATAGTCCTTTGAGTCCACCTTTGATGCTCTGCACTTCCTCAAGAGCATCGACTTCAAGTCCTGTAGAAGTCAGGGCATCGCAAACTTGCTGTGGCGTAAGGTCGAAATCCACGTAATCCTTAAGCCATTTATAAGAAATGTTCATTCTCTCTAAAAGTTATAAATTCGAATTCGGGCGCAAAGTTACAAAAAAATCGGGAAATGCGTGCACACTTCCCGATTTTTATACATTCTTTTACATTATAGGTCGTTGTAATTCTGTACGCTGAAGGTTGTGGTATTCATATTACCGGTCTCAAAGCCCTTGCGCAGCCAGCGTTTGCGCTGTTCGCTCGTGCCGTGGGTGAAGGACTCTGGCGAGGAGTACCCCTGCGCTTTCTTCTGCAGCCAGTCGTCGCCGATGGCCTTTGCCAGCTCAAGGCCTTTCTCCAGGTCGCCGTACTCCATAGAGTGGTTCATGGCATCCTCGTAGTGTGCCCACACGCCGGCGTAGTAGTCGGCCAGCAGCTCGAGCCTGACGCTTATCTGGTTTGCCTGTGTCTTATTGGTCTGGCTCATTGCCGAGTGGGCCTTGTTGAGCGTGCCCGTGAGGAACTCCACATGGTGGCCAATCTCATGGGCTATGACGTAGGCGTAGGCGAAAGTGTTGCCCTCAACGCCTAACTGGCGTTTCATCTGCGTGAAGAACGAGAGGTCAACGTAGAGTTTCTGGTCGCCGGAGCAATAGAATGGTCCTACCGCCGCAGTGGCCGAGCCGCATGCCGACTGCACGCTTCCTGAGAAAAGTACCAACGTGGGCGATGTGTACTCACCCATGCCATTCTGTCGGAACACCTCGGTCCACACGTCCTCGGTGCTGGCAAGAATCTGGCTTGAAATCTTTGCAAGCTCCTGTTCTTCCTCGGTGAAATTCTGCTCGCCCACTGTTTCCGTGCGCTGCTGCATCTGGTCTTGAACTCCCTGTACCACGGCCTGCATAGGGTCGCCTCCACTCATCCAGGCAAACAGTGCAGCCACAATGATGGCACCAATGCCGCCTACACCAGCCTTTGCGCCTGTGCTCATACCGCGGCGATCTTCCACGTTAGAGCTTTGTCTTCTTCCGTCTAATTTCATATTAATAATGTTTTTATGGTTTCATTTTTCGGCAAAGATACGAAAAAATTATATAACCACAAACTTTTTTGCAAGAAAAAGCTACTTGCCCTGCTTTCCCTTGGGGTTACGGGTCCACATGCGCAGCTGGCTGCGGTGGAAGCGGTCTTCGGCATTGATGATGTCGTAGAGTTTCGAAGCAGGTATCACATTGAGCATTTTGTTATGGTAGTTCTGCTGAATTTGTTTCAGCTCCACGTCCATTTCGTCGCGCTTCTTGATGGCCTCGCGGCAGCCTTTCTCGTCGGCGGGCTTAATCCTTCCCTGCTGGCGCTGGCGTTCATAAACGGCACGCAGCTTCTGGTGCATCTCGTTGAAGACAGGGAAGAACGCTGCCGCCTCCTGAGGTGTCAGACAGGCCTCACGGGTGATAAACTGCTCCATCTCAATGCGGAACTTCTCCGGCGAGAACCTTGCCGGCTGCTTTCTCTGGTGGTCCTGGGCCCAAAGTGCCATAGCTGTCAGTAGTACCACTACTGTGACTGCTATCCTATTATGTCTAATCATACTCATCCCCCTTATTCGCTCATCAGGCAGGCGTATATGTCGTGATTGTCCATCATGGCATAGTCTGCCGCCTCGTCAAAGTAATAGTCACTCTCCTCAACTGTCTCGCTGTGGGCCATTGCCGACAGCTGGTCGTGATGCTCTGTATTGTTAAAGAGCAACACTCCGCCGAACACCACAGCAGCCACGCAGGCTGCTGCTGCAACCATCGCCTTAAGCCGTGCGGTGAACACCGGGCGTATCACCTTTGCCTTGGGTTCTTCTGCCGGCAACTGCTCCATCACCCGCTGTGTCAGCGTGTCGAAATAGCCGTCAGGCACCCGAAACGCATTGCTTCGACCTGCGGTCTGTATCAGATACTCTTCTTCTTTCATAGTTAGCTCCTTTTTTCTATTATGACGTAGCAGAAGGTGAAAAGTTTAATCTGCCGACTTTAAAAAGTCTGATATTTTCTTCACCGCTATATGGTACGAGGCTTTCAGGCCTCCTTCGCTGGTTCCGGTAATGCGGCTTATCTCGCTATATTTCATCTCGTCGAAGTAGCGCAGTTCGAACACAGTGCGCTGTACGCTTGGCAGCCGGCTGACGGCCTCATGGAGTAGTGCCTGTGCGCGGTCGCCGTCGAAATACTTGTCGGCCATCAGCCTGTCGGCCACTCTCACAGCGTCGCCGTCGTCGGTGCTGACGGCAGCAAAATGCTTGTTGCGCCGCAACCAGTCCACGCTCTCATTGATGACGATACGCGTGAGCCAGGTGCTGAGCTTTGAGTCGCCATGAAACGACGACAGGCCGTTCCATGCCTTGATAAACGAGTTCTGCACCACGTCGTCGGCATCCTCGTGGGTGAGCACAATGCGGCGGGCCTGCCAATACAGCTGCTCACCGTAGATACGCACCACCTTCTCGAAGGCGCTGCGCTGAGTGTCGGGGTTGGTAAGCAGGCTTATAAGCTTTTTCTCGTCGATAGCTTCCATAATTGTCGTTATACTGTTACAGATACCAGCGCAAGGCACGCTCCATCACGCGGTCGTAGCCGTAGACGTCGCGATAGCTGCACATCTGTCCTGTCAAGGGGTCGGGGTAGAGTGTATAATACGTAATATATAAAGGTACGCGCGAGGGAATGTTCAGATTGCGCATGAATGTTGGATGCGCCGGCCGATCCTCTTTCCCCATGTACTCCTTGCCGCGCTCCGACAGCGGAGACAGGCCCATGGTTATGCGCAGCTTGTCAAGCAGCCACTCGTCGTCGGTGTTGAGCAGGAACTTTGCCAGCTCATAGGGTTTCTGCACCCTTACGCAGCCGTGGCTCACCCCGCGGTTGTCACTTGAGAAGAACGAGCGCGACGACGTGTCGTGCAGGAACACCGAGAACGAGTTAGGGAAGCGGAAGATAATCCTCCCCAAGGCATTGCCGGCACCGCCAGGCTGAGTGACCCTGTACTGTCCGCTGGCGAGCATCTCCTGCGTAACAGCCGAGAGATCCATGTGGTGCCCGGTCTTTCGTTCGGCAATGTAATATCCGTGACGGTAGAAGTACGACGGGTCTCCGGCGTGCTTGATTATGTCCTTGTGCACAATGCTCATCGGTATTATCCATTCCGGATTCACGTCCATACGGGTGAAATAGCTCGACAGGAGTGGAGTCTTCGTATGTATGGCTCCACACCCCACCCTCATGTCTATCGTCGTGTCGGGACCGACGGCCCACAGATGGTAGGCGGCAACGTTCACAAGCACGTAGGCCTTGCCGCTCTCCGGTCTGCTGCGCTCCCTCCATCGCCGTCTCTCCATATTGCATAGCAAAAGCGACCGCCTTTCCTTGTTGGCTGTCGTTAGTTCGCTCCTGTAGCGGAAGTACAGTGAGTCCTTGGGCTGACATTCGGCAAGGTATTCCGACAGGCTGTCGATGGCCACCTTGTGCAGTGCATGGTGGGCATAGTTGTTTCCCGGGTGCTGCATGTCTACATCGAAGAGTCTGACGTATGCCAGCACGCGCCCCGTGGAGTCCCTGGCCTGGGCATCGAGGCTGTTGAAGAGTTTTCGCGGATCGGTGAACCCGAAGCGCTGCCCCATGGCGAAGCGCAGGAAGGCTTTTGTCAGCCTATACTCCAGACGTGCTGCCACGGTGTTTATGGTGTTGTCCTGGTCGAAGTCGAGTGTGCGCATACGTTTCAGGTCGCTTTCCATCTGCGGCAGTCCGAAGGCTTTCTCACTGAAGCCCATCAGCTGCAGGTTTCCGTGCAGCCAGTCAATGAGCGTGTCGGCACGGGAGTCCACCCCGCAGCGGTCAACCCACACCAGCGGAGCGCCATCACGATAATAAGAGCGTGTACGGAAGTCGGCTGTTGCCGAATCGCGGTCTGAAGCACAAATATGCGCCAAGCTCTCTCTTATTTGTTCAGAGCTTAGCGCATATTCCTCTACTTTCATGCCCTCAAAGGCACTTAGTCTGAGATTACGGTTGGGATTAATGTGCTGCTCCTCGCACGCGCTTAGAACAGCAAAGACTCCCAATATGACAACTGTTATTAGCGAATGGAAATCTTTCTTACCACCTTGCCAACCTTCAGTATGTAGCAACCCTTTGGAAGATTAAGTTCGATACGCTGGGCGGGGCTGTCAATGGCAATGGTCTTTACCACCTTTCCTGTGAGCGACACCACTTCAAGTGTCTCTCCCTGTGCACCGCTGACGGTCACCGTCTGCTCATTCACTAAGATGGCAGCGCGCATGTCATCGGCCTGCTGCTCACTGACGGCGGCGGGTTCCATCTCGCCTGCCATTGCTCCCACGGGAGCTGCAGTTATCAGCGTTACAACCAGTGATATTATGAGTAGAGTTTTCTTCATATAGTCTTTTACTTTGTATAATTTTGGCAAAGATACGCATTTTTCCGTTAACTTCCAAATCTTTTCGCCAAAAGTTTCCATATTTTTGCATTATTTCGCAATTTCACAGGTTGGCGCACTCTTTCAGCCACATAGCACTGGAGGCATCCGAGGGCATGCGCCAGTCGCCTCGCGGCGAGAGGCTCACGCTTCCCACCTTAGGACCGTCGGGCAGGCACGAGCGCTTGAACTGCTGGCTGAAGAATCGCCTGCAGAACGTCTGCAGCCACTTCTTGATGGTATCGTCGTCGTACTCCTGACTAAAGGCTTTCTGTGCCAGCAGGAATATCTTCTGAGGCCGGAAGCCAAAGCGCAGGAAGTAGTAGAGGAAGAAGTCGTGAAGCTCGTAGGGGCCTACCAGATCCTCGGTCTTCTGCTTAATGTTGCCGTGCTCGTCGGCAGGTGTCAGCTCTGGCGAGATCGGGGTGTCTATCACGTCGAGCAGCGTCTGCCTCTGGGCAGTGAAGGCAGGCGTGGATGCCAAGTATTCTATCAGGTATCGTATGAGGGTCTTGGGCACTCCGGCGTTGACGCCGTACATCGACATGTGGTCGCCGTTGTATGTTGCCCACCCTAATGCCAGCTCCGACAGGTCGCCGGTGCCAATGACGATGGCTCCCACCTGGTTGGCCACGTCCATTAATATCTGTGTGCGTTCGCGCGCCTGTGCGTTCTCGTAGGTCACGTCGTGCAGCTTCGGGTCGTGGCCAATGTCCTCGAAGTGCTGGGTCACAGCCTTGGCAATGCTTATTTCGCGGCAGTCCACGCCCAACGACTCCATCAGCTCCGTAGCGTTCTGGTGGGTGCGGTCGGTGGTGCCGAAGCCAGGCATGGTGATTGCTATGATGCCCTTGCGGTCGAGGCTCAGCAGGTCGAAGGCTCTCACGGTGACAAGCAGTGCCAGCGTAGAGTCGAGGCCTCCGCTGATGCCTATCACGGCCTTAGTAGCCCCAATGTGGTAGAGGCGCTTTGCCAGGCCTGCCACCTGAATGTTCAGAATCTCCTCACTGTTGGCCTCACGCTCTTCCGCCTTGGGTATGAATGGGTGCGGGTCAACGTTTCTCACCAGTTCGAAGTCGTGCTGGCCTATGGGCTTGCAGCTTATGCGGCGTGTCTCCGGACGTCCGCTGCAACAGTTGAGCGGCGACTGTGCCGTGATGAATGTAGAATTGGTGCGCCTCTCCGTACGCAGGCGCTCCACGTCAATCTGTGTGATGCGTATCTGCGGCTGAAGCGAGAAGCGGGTGCCCTCGGTCAGCAAGTGGCCGTTCTCAAAAATCATGGCATTGCCGCCGTAGACCACGTCCTGCGTAGACTCGCCGAAGCCGCTGCTGGCGTAGACATAGCCCGACATGGTGCGCGCGCTCTGCTGGCTGAGCAGTTGTCGTAGGTAGTTGTGCTTGCCCACAAGCTCATCGCTGGCAGAGAGGTTGAAAATGATGTCGGCCCCGCTCACCGACAGTGTGTTGCTCGGAGGCACGGGGGCCCACACGTCCTCGCATATCTCTATGCCGAAGTTCACACCATCGCTGGTTGTAAACACCTGAGGCGCCGACGTCACCGTGATGGGGCTTCCTGCAAGATATATCTCGCTGGGGGTCATGTCCTGCGCCGAGGCGAACCAGCGTTTCTCGTAGAACTCGCCATAGTTGGGCAGGTAGGTCTTCGCCACAATGCCCAGGAGCTGTCCGCCCTGAACCACGGCAGCGCAGTTGTAGAGCAGGCCGCCAATCTGCACAGGCATGCCCACGATGACTATTATGTCGAGCTTGCGGGTGAAGTCGAGCAGCACGAGCAGAGCCTCCTCGGCCTTGTCAACGAGCAGTTGCTCCTTGAACAAGTCCTGGCACGAATAGCCCGTCAGGGCCAGCTCGGGAAACACCATTATCTCAACGCCCTGCCCTTCGGCCTGGGCTATCAGACTCTCTATCTGCTGGACGTTATATTCTGTATCGGCCACTTTCACTGCCGGGACGGCTGCGGCCACCTTGATAAATCCGTATTTCATAGCATCTTTGGTTACTTTATGGTTACTTGTGTGGCTCCATAGCCATACTCACGGAAGCTTGCGTCCTGATAAGTATAGCTTTTGAAGCGATACTGAAGGTCGTTGATGAGTGCACGTCGCAGCACGCCCTCGCCCTTGCCGTGTATGAACACTATGCGCATGCCCTTCTTCGAGGCATGCTCGCGCAGGGTGCGGCGGAACGTGTCGAGCTGGTGGTTCAGAATGTCTACAGGCGACATGCCCGCCGTGGTCTCCAACAACGCGTCGGCATGCAGGTCCACCACCAAGGGGCCATCTGTCCCCCCTTTTGGGGGTTGGGGGGCTGATACTCCCCCTTTTGGGGTCTGTGTAGTGGCTTCAGGCCCCTTATACATCTCCTCCTTAAGTTGCTTGGCATCTATCACGAGCGGCCTTGATGCTCGGTCGTTCTCAACAATAGTGTATATCAATGCCGGCTGTTCGAAGAAATCGTTCTCGCTGAAGGTGTGGAGCTTGTAGAACTTCACGGGGTCCACACGGAGGGTCTGGTCAATGGCAGGCTTACGCATGAAGGGCTTGTCGCGCTTGTAAGCCACAGCCTGCAGGCTCACACGCTCCATCTCGCTGAGCATGTCACGCCCAAACTCCTCCAAGTACTCCTGCGTGTTCGGCTCAATCTCGCCGCACGAGCGCAGCTTCCATGTAGAGCCTTCAGCCGAGAAGTACGCATATCTGAGGTAGTAGTTGCTGTCGTTCACAATGAATGCCTCGAAACGGGTATGCGTCAGCTCCTTGATGTCGATGGGAACAAAGGCCAGGTAAACAGACAGACTGTCGCCGCCGCGCCGCTCAACAGGAGCATCAGCCCTCCTGCCACCTTCAAGCATAGCCCCACCCTTAGGGGGCTGGGGGGATGATGCTCCCCCTTTAGGGGGCTGGGGGGCTGGTGAGGGGTTTTCTTCTTCTACCACCACCACCTCGCTCATCTGCATGGGCACCTCGAAGCCGTCATCGTCTTCCACCAGCACTATATTCTTGTCGCGGAACCCGCTGATGCGGCCGCCACCCACCTCGCTAAGGAATTTCACTGTGTCTCCTATCTTCATGTAGTCTCTTATTGGTTTCTTTCACTTTATCAGCCGCAAAGTTACGCATTTTATGCGAACAAACCAAAAAAGCGAGCCTAAATCTGCCGATTTCTGCTAACAAAGGCATTGGACGGGACAAAAGGGTATTAAAATGTGATTATTTGCTAAATAACTTTGCATAATGTGCCCTGTTTGGGTAAAAAAGAGTAACTTTGTGGCATCAACAAGGAAGTAAAGAAGATGAATGAGATAAAATGTCCCAACTGTGGAAAGATGTTTTCCGTGGATGAAGCCAGCTATGCTTCTGTGGTGAATCAAGTCAGGAACAAAGAGTTCATGGCTGAGGTGCAGCGACGGGCTGAGGAACTGGAGCGGCAACAGCAGCTTCAGCGTCAGTCTGACAAGCTGCAGGCTGAGCAGGGATTTCAGCGTCAGCTTAATGAAAAGGACAAGGAGCTTGAAAGACGGAATGCAGAGATTGTGCGTCTACAGGAGCAGATGAAAGGCATTGCACTGTCAAAACAAGCGGAGTTTGACAGGGCGTTAGCGGCAAAGGATGCGGAGATATTGCAGTTGCAGGGTCAGGTAGCACAGAGCCAAAGCCTGACACAGGTTGCTGTGCTGAAAGAGCAGAACAAGGCTACTCAGCTGATTCAGCAGAAAGACAATGAGATAGCATCGTGGAAGGGGCGGTTAGATGCAGAAAAGAACGACTCCATGCGCCGCGAACAGGACATCCGCCAGGGCTATGAGTTGCAGCTACGGCAGAAGCAGGAAATGGTGGACTATTATAAGGACTTGAAGACCCGCATGTCGACGAAGATGGTGGGCGAGACGTTGGAAGCTCATTGTAATACCCTCTTCAACACCACCATCCGGCCCATTATGCCCTACGCCTATTTCGAGAAGGACAACGATGCGTCGGGTGGCTCGAAGGGCGACTTCATCTTCCGCGACTTCGATGGCGACTTTGAATACATCTCCATCATGTTCGAGATGAAAAACGAGATGGACGAGACGGCCACGAAGCACCGCAACGAGGACTTTTTGAAGAAGTTGGACGAAGAC
>JAFSKJ010000082.1 GCA_017449025.1 Prevotella sp.
AAGAAGATGCAGGTATTGTGGCTCCGTTTCCTCACCGAAATCAACGATGAAACGCGCGAAGCCCCCGCTGAACTGTTAGAGAACGCCGAGGTGAGCGAGGCTCTCGAAATCGTGGAGCGTGCCGCCTTCGACGATGGCGAGATGCGAGCCTACGATAAGTTCTGGGACAACGTGAGTATCCAAAAAACGTTAGACAACGCCCGAAAGCGTGAGATTGAAGCGGCTAAGCGTGAGATTAATGCGGCTAATGCAGCTAAGCGGGAGGCAGAGAAAGCCGTAGCAGAGGCCAAGGTAGAAGCAGAAGAGGCCAAGGTAGAAGCAGAAGAGGCAAAGGCAGAAGCAGAAGAGGCCAAGGCAGAAGCAGAAGAGGCCAAGAAGAAAGTGCTTGACACCGCCCGCAAGCTGAAAGCAATGAATGTGATGGCCCCAGAGCAGATAGCAGAAATAACAGGTCTTGCTTTAGAACAAGTAAATGGACTATAGCCCCCCTCTCATCCCCCTTGGGGGGAAGACAAACAGTTCCTCCCCTAAGGGGGAGGTTAGGAGGGGGCTTTATAGGAGGGGTCTTCACTCTTTTTGCTTAAAAGTGCTGAAATTTATGTGATTTTAGCAGAAGTTCCAACTTTTCTTTGTAACTTTGCATCCCAAAACATAGGAAACGACTAATAAATAACTAACATGAAACCAGTAAAAATACTCAGCGTTGACGACGAGATGGACCTTGAGTTGCTTCTCACACAGTATTTCCGCCGCAAGATTCGCAAGGGTGAATACGAGTTCGTTTTTGCCCACAACGGTTTGGAGGCACTGACTATGATGGTGAAGCACCCCGACATAGAGATTATTCTGTCGGACATCAACATGCCCGAAATGGACGGCCTGACGCTGTTAGCTAAGGTGAACGAGATGCGCAATCCCGCGCTGAGAGTTATCATGGTAAGTGCATACGGCGACATGGGCAATATTCGTCAGGCAATGAACAACGGTGCATTCGACTTCGCCACAAAGCCCATCGACCTTGATGACCTGAGTGTGACGATAGAGAAAGCCATTGAGCAGATCAACTACGTCCACCAGATGCAGAAGGAGCACTCGCAGTTAGAGTCGCTGAAGGGCGACCTGGCCGTGGCCAGCGAAATACAGCAGGCCATCCTTCCGAGGGTGTTCCCGCCATTCCCCGAGGACTCAGACAAGCTGGACATCGCCGCATCGATGACACCTGCAAAAGACGTTGGCGGCGACTTCTACGACTTCTTCCGCATCGACGAAGACCGCATAGGCTTCGTCATTGCCGACGTCAGCGGAAAGGGCATCCCGGCAGCCATCTTCATGGCTGTCAGCCGCACACTGATACGTGCAACAGGGGTGCACGGCGGCAGTCCCGCCGACTGTCTGACCTACAGCAATAAGCTGCTGGCAGAAGAATCGGTGGACTGTATGTTCGTCACCGTGTTCTATGGAATCTTAAACATGAAGACGGGCGAGATAAGCTACTGCAACGGCGGCCATAACCCGCCTTACGTGCTGAAACGCAGCGGAAAGGTGGAGATGCTGCCTATGTCGCAAGACCCGATGGTGGGTGCCATCGACGGCATAGAGTACCACGAAGCCAAGCTGCAGCTTGAGCAAGGCGACGCATTAGTGATGTTCACCGACGGCGTGACTGAGGCCATGAACATAAACAACGAGGAGTTCGGCGAGGAGCGCTTGGAAGACACGTTAGCGGAGGTGACGCTGCACAACTGCCAGCAGATAGTAGATGCCATCAAGGCCGACGTGGCCGCCTTTGTCGGCGAAGCCGAGCAAAGCGACGACATCACTGTGCTGGCCCTGAAGAGACTTTGAATTAATAATTTACAATTAATAATTCACAATTAATAATTAGTAAAAATCGATAATTGAAGGTTAATAGAAACATAGTAACGGGAGTCCTGGGCGTACTGCTATTGGCAACGACGACGGGAGGGCTGGTAGGCTGGTACACGGAGCATCAGCGCGTGACCGACTTAGAGAGCCAGCTCGTCAGGGCCCGGCAGCAGGAGCAGCGATCGGCTGTGGTGCGCAGCGTGAGCAAGCAGATGGAAGAGATTGCCTACCAGCAGAAGGAAATCTCAGAAGAGCAGCGCGAGGAAGCCATCCAGCAGAAACGGGTGGCCGACGAAATGCGACAGCGCTCTGAAGTGGAGCGTATGAACGCCCTCGTTGCACGGGAGCAGGCCGTCGCTTCCGAAAGGCAGGCACAAGAGGCCCGCCAGGTGGCTGAAAGCGAACGGCAGATGGCCGAGCATCAGCGCATACAGGCTGAACTGTCGAAGCGCATTACCGACACCTTGAGCTATGTAGCCTTAGCACGTTCCTTAGGTTCGCTGTCGTCAACACAGACGCAGTTGGGCAACACTGAGGTGGGCGACTTGCTGGCTTATTCGGCCTTTCAGTTCATCGACCGCTACCAGGGCGACGTCTATTATCCTGCTATCTTCCATTCGCTGATGACAGCCAGCCGGACAAAACGCTCGTGGTCGGAACACAACGGCTCACTGACGGGACTGGCCTACATGTCGAATACCGACAACCGCATTGTAACGGTCAGCACCTACGGCGAAATCATGATTCACAAAAAGAACGGTGACTATCTGCAGAGCGAGACACTACTGAGCAACAACAACTATGACTTCCGCGACGTGTTCATCGACGACGAGATCATCTACGCCGTCAGCCGCAGCGGTCATCTGGTCATCATCGACCACGGTAATCCCACGATAATAGAACTGCCCGCCCTTGACTACCCCATGTGGATTACCAATCTTGACGATGACAACCTGCTGCTGATAGGTGACCACGGGCTTGCACAGTACGAGAAGCGGCGCAAGATGATAGTTGCCACCCGCGAACTGGACTTCCGGCTGACGGCTTCGCAGCGCTACAACTACCTGCCCATTCTCTTCGATGACCGCGGATGCCAGCACGTTGTGAAGAACATCAATGAACTGATTACCACCGACGTGCCGGTGCCTGGGCGGGTGACGGCGTTTGCCAGCTCGAAGAACACCAAGCAACGGGCCTACGGAATGAGCGACGGCACCATCTACTTGTTCGACGAGACCAGCGGCTCGTCCACCAAGCTGGAGGGACACCTGTCGCGCATCTCAAGGCTGAGAATCAACGGAAGGCGGCTGTTCTCGGCCAGCTACGACGGCACGATGAAACAGTGGAATACGGGCAGCAGTAAGATTGAGCCGATGACGCTTATCTCCGCCGGCTCGTGGATTATGAACTTCACTTTAGACAACTCAAAGCAGTACGCCTGGATTGGCGACCAGAACGGCAACCTGACAGAGGCCCTGCTCTCGGTACCCATGATGGCAGAGAAACTGAAAGCGCAGTTGAAGCGCAACTTCACCACCGATGAGTGGAACTACTATATTGGCAGGAATGTACCATACGAAAAATTCAAATGACCATGATGTACAAGAAACTGCTGATACCCATATTTATCATTTTTCCTTTGTTCATTAGCTCCGCAAGGGCTCAAGGGATTCCTTTCCTCCGCAACTTCACAGCCAAGGAATACAACGGACACAACCGTAACTTTGATATTGTGGTGGGTGAGGATGGTACAGTCTATGTTGCCAACTTTGAGGGCCTGATGTATTACGACAACGTGGAGTGGCGCATGATTCATACGCCGGGCATCACCCGTGTCACGGTGGCCTACCGCGATGCAAACGACATTATTTGGGCGGGGGGCTACAACTACTTCGGCCGCATAGATAAGAAGCCCAACGGCGAACTGTATCTGCATCAGGTTGGAAAGACAGGAGCGTTCCACGGCGAGGTAGGAGAAATATGGGAAACTGGCGGAGAGTTGCTGTTCCTGGTCAACGATGGCAACATCTACAAGGTAGAGGGCGAGCAAATTGTCGTCAAGAAGAAAGTGAGCGGCGACAAGTTAGGCATAGGCATGTCGGACATTGTACAGACTGATGCCCTGGACATGAACAGCAAAGTGGTGGTGCTGGATGACATTACGCAGACGGAACCATTGGAAAACGGCCTGAAGGTTGTCGTGAAGAGAAGCGAGGGACTCATCGTCACCGACGAGAACGACAAGGAACTATACACCATCACCGAAGCCAATGGACTGTGTACCGACAATGTGGTGTGGGTATCCTACAATGGCCACGGCCTGTTGTGGGGAGCTACCGAAAACGGAATATTCTCGATGGCCATTCCGTCGGCCATTTCGCATTTCACCAGTCACGAAGGACTGGATGGCGAGGTACTCTCAATCGAGGAACTTAATGGAAAGATATATGTCGGCACAAACAGTGCCCTTTATCGCTTGGAGGGCAAACAGTTCGTCGAAGTGCCCGGCATCAACCATGCCTGCTGGGCACTGGTGAAGAGCGGCCAAAGCCTGTTAGCAGCTACAACAGGGGGTATCTACCGCATCGCTGCTAACGGCACTGTCAGGCAACTGAGCACGAAGCTCTCTTCGGCAATCCTTGACGAAGGATCACAGATATACAGCGGTGAACTGGACGGCGTGTATCGGATACAGACATCGGACAACAGCATCAAGAAAGCGTGCGGACTGGAGAAAGTGACTAAAATATTAAAAGATGGGGATGGCACCATCTGGCTGCAGAGCACATTCGGGGAAGTGTGGAACAAGAAAGCCAACGAGACGGACTTCCGGCCATATAAAATAGGAGCGGTGGAGGATGCTTTGACTATAGTCCCGTTGGGCGACAAAGTGGAGGCCGTCAGTGCCGTTGCCACAACGCCGTTCCCGTACCCTCGCCTCTCGTATCAGGACGAGAACGGCGTCACATGGCTGACGGACAACGATGGAAAATCGCTTTATAGGTGGAAAGACGGCAAGCGGTTGGACGACATGAGCCAACTGCTGACACCCATCGGTGATATTTCGGTAGGTGCTATTCTATACCACGACCACGAGTTATGGATAGGCGGCGACAATGGACTGACGGTGATTAACACAGGCATGAAAGACCCCGCACTGCAGACCAAGCCCCGGCTGCTGTTCCGATCGGTTGTCCTAAACAGCGACAGCATACTGTGGGGTGGCTACGGTGATATGCCGAAACAGCTGCCTGAGCTGTCGAGCAGCGACAGGAACCTGCGCTTTACCTACGCCGTCGACTTTCTGCCCTTGGTGGGAGCCACCCTCTACAGATACAGGCTGAACGATGGCAGCTGGAGCGCTTGGGCCGAGGACAACGATGCGGAATTCATCAACCTGTCTCATGGTTCGTACACCATCAGCATCCAGGCTCGTCTGGCCACTGGCGAAGAGACCGAGGTGACGACGATGGACTTCAGCATAGCCTACCCATTCTACGTGCGATGGTACATGCTCTTGTTCTATTTCCTATTGGTTGCGCTGTTTGTCTATGCTTTATTCCGCTACCGTCTGCATCGTCTGAACGTGGAGAAACACCGGTTGGAGAGCATTGTACAGGAACGAACCGCTGAGGTGGTGAAGCAGAAGGACGAAATCGAAGAGAAGTCGAAGAGTCTGGAAAAAGCCCTCGACGAACTGAGCAACGCCCAGCATGAGCTGATACGCCAGGAGAAGATGGCCACCGTGGGTAAGCTGACGCAGGGACTCATTGACCGAATACTGAACCCTATGAACTATATCAACAACTTCTCGAAGCTCTCCGAGGGGCTGGTCAAGGATATCGAGGCGAACATCGAGGACGACAAGGACAACATGAACGAGGATAACTATGAGGACACGATGGACGTGTTAGGTATGCTACGCGGTAACCTGCAGAAAGTGGGGGAGCACGGCCAGAATACCACCCGCACGCTGAAAGCGATGGAGGAAATGCTGAAAGACCGCAGCGGCGGCATCGTGCCCATGAACCTTGTATCGGTGTTGCGACAGGACGAGGATATGCTGCGCAATTACTTTGCCGAGGATATCAACCGCTATGGCATCAAGACGACGTTCGACGTGCCCCAGAGCGACATCACCATCAACGGTAATGCCGATCAGCTGAGCAAGACTATGATGAGCCTCTTGGGCAATGCCATCTATGCCGTTGGCAAGAAAGCCCAGCGTGAGCAGTTCCAACCGGAAGTTTCTGTCAATGTAAGCACCGACACCCACGTCCACATTGCCATCCGCGACAACGGTATCGGCATCGAGGATACTATCATCAACAAGATATTCGACCCCTTCTTCACCACCAAGACAACCGGCGAGGCTGCCGGCGTAGGTCTGTACCTGAGCCGGGAAATCTTACAGAACCACGGCGGTGACATCAGCGTGAAGTCAGAAAAGAATGTTTATACGGAGTTTATCATCACATTACCAATCTCTTAGGTTATGGAACAGCAGATAGAGACCCTACAACAGCAATTGAAAAAGCAGGAGAAGCTGGCATCGTTAGGCATGTTGAGTGCAGGCATAGCGCACGAAATCCAGAATCCCCTGAACTTCGTCATCAACTTCAGTAAGATGTCCGACAAACTGCTGAAGGACTTGGCCGAGATTGTGGCCGACAACGAGGACAATCTCCCGGACGACGACCGCGAAGAAGTGGAGGACATCGTTGCCGACCTGAAAGAGAACTTGGCGAAGATTGTGGAACACGGCGAAAGAGCCATCAGCATCATCCGGGGCATCCTGTTGGTGTCACGCGGCAAAGACAACGAGTTCCTGCCAACCGACGTGAGCAAGCTGGTGAAGGAATACGTGTGGCTGTCTTACCACGCCATGCGCGCCAACCAGAAGAACTTCAACATCAGCATACATGAGAACTATGAGGAGGGCTTGCCCCTGATGATGGTCATCCCGCAGGACCTAAGCCGGGCTGTGCTCAATGTGATGAACAACGCCTGCTATGCCGTATGGAAGAAGTCGCAGACTGCTGAAGCAGGCTATCAGCCGGAGGTCAACATTGCGGTGAAGAGTGCCGACGGCAACATCGTCATCAGCATTGCCGACAACGGCGAAGGCATGACCGACGAGGTGAAGCAGCACCTATATGAGAATTTCTTCACCACCAAGCCGGTGGGACAAGGCACGGGCCTCGGCATGGCCATCACCCGCGACATCATCGAAGACAAGCACCAAGGGCGCCTCACCTTCGACTCCGAGGAAGGCAAGGGTACCACTTTCACGTTCACCATACCCATCAGGAAATGAAGAAGAGTCTATACCTTATTATATATATAATGGTCGTACACTTGGGCTCGCTGAATATCAACGCCCAAGACAACAGCACCCTCCGCCAGATATATTCGCAGGCAGAGAGTGACTACCAGTTGGGACGGCTGGAGCAGGCTATAGACTTGCTGCAAACCCATCAGAACAACTTCCAGGGCAACATGAGGCAAAACGTTTACAGACTCATCTCGCTTTGCTATCTGGCTCAGGACAGCCTGCAACAGTCGGAAATCTACGCCTCGCTGTTGCTCAAGGAAAACCCCTACTATACCTCTGTCCAAGACCCCATCCGATTCGAGGAAATGGTCAATAGGCTGAAAACAGGTAGCAGTGCCACGGTGACAACGGCCTCGAGTCAGGCAGAACGTATTGAAGAGGCTCCTGTTCCTGTGATTATTATCACAAGAGAAATGATAGAAACGTTAGGTTACAACAAAAGTCTGAACCAGTTATTAGCAACCTATGTGCCAGGTATGGCGGAAGTGGCCTCGAACTATATGGATAACATGGCTATGCATGGTGCCTACACCTCCAATCAGGAGAAAATACTTGTCATGGAGAACGGCCATCGTCTGAATACCCGCTCTACCAATAGCGGAAGAATGGACTACTCCATCAGTACAGACAAGATTGACCATATTGAAGTGCTGCGCGGCCCTGCTTCTTCGCTGTATGGAAACGTGGCACTCTCTGCCGTTGTTAACATCATTACCAGAAGCGGACGAAGCATTGACGGTGTAGAAGCCAAATATGGCTATGGCAGTTTCGGAACACACAAGGGCGATTTCATGATAGGTACCAGCTACATGAATACCGACATCTTTGCTTGGGCTTCCATCTACAAGTCGAACGGCCAACAGCGTCGTATGTCTGACGGCTTGGGGTATGAAGAACAGTGTTTTGCCGCCTACTCTACAGATCAGGAATACGACAACAGTGGAATAGCTCATATTGCCACATACAAAGACACTCCTGCCTATGATATCGGCCTGACGCTGAAAAACGGGGACTTTTTCTTAGGCTTCAGCCGGAAAAACAGCAAAAAGGCATCACAGTATGCCTACTACAGCAACTACGACTACGACCTGTACCGTGACTTCGACGGCATAAAACCTGGCTACAACATAGAAGACATGCATGCAGAACTTGGGTATTCTCACCAGTTCCGGAACATTGGCTTGTCGGCCACGTTTTACGGAGACTGGTATAATTTCACGGATTACAGCGTCATTGCCGAGCATATCTATTATCCTGACTTCAACAATGATGGAACTGTGAAACTGAACGAAGACGGAGTTCCCGTCATCAAATTGTGGGATGGTTTCTATCAGGTATATAATTGGAAAGAACATACACTTGGCGGGAATGTAAAGGCGAGCACTGACTATAAGACAGGCGACATGAAAGGCAACCTGCTCGTAGGTTGTCAGTATGAATATTTCACGCTTTCTGACACTTATGGCATGCTGGGTGCCGACTATGACTCTACGGCCATCTTCACCCGTGCATCGAAAAATACCATCAGAGTGGGACATGAGACAGGACTCTCATTCTACGCACAGGACAAACACTATTTCTCAAGCCGTCTGATTCTTAATGCCGGTTTACGCTACGATGTCAAATTCCGTGCCAACGACACCAAGGTCAGCGCTTTGTCGCCCCGACTGGCTTTGATCTACATTCCCAACAGCCTTTTCAGTATGAAGATTTCATACTCCAAGGCTTTCGTTGATGCGCCCTACTTCTATCGGTTCAACTCGGACAACACCTATAGGGGACTTGAGAACCTACAGCCAGAGTACCTGAACTCAGTGCAATTCGATGTACTTGGCAAAATTGAAAGCTGGCATCTTAATTACGACCTGAATATTTTCTACAACCGGTTCAAGAACCTCATCTACCTTGACCCGACAGCCGGACTTGAAGATCAGAAATACCTGAATTCAGGACGCCTTGAGAACACCGGCATAGAAGTATGTGCCAGCTATTTATACAAGCGATTATCGGGCAACTTGTCTTTCTATTATTGCAAAGACCTGAAAGCACAGGACTATTATTTCAGCCAAGATGAAAAGCAAGTGTATTCCGTCCCTTCCATAACTGCTAACCTGCATCTGGGATGGAAGCCCATGATAACGAGCAAGCACGAAGTCCAGCTGTACGGTAACTTGCAGTACATAGGCCGCAAGCTGATGGTATCGCCAACATTTGACGATTTCTATATTGCCGACCGAACCCTATTGGATGTAGGCATCAGCTACAAGTTCATGAACAGAGTTAAACTTTCCTTTGATGTAGAGAATATTTTCAATACCGACAGTTATGTATGCGGCCCCACCGTTTTGGTCTTTCCATACTTCCAACGCGGCAGAACACTGATGGGGAGCATATCTTTCTCCTTATAGACAAGTGATAAAATGGACAACAAACAGATAACACTAATTGAGCGATTCAAAGAAATTGCAGACAGAAAGCCTGATGCCATTGCCGTAAAAGACAAAAAGCAGATTGTCACTTACAGGCAATTGGACATGTGGTCAGACCATATAGCATCTGCCATACTCAAGAGAGTAACATACTGCGATGAAAAGTGCTTCATAGGCATCTATGCCCAGCGGACCGTTTTGCTGCCTGCCATGTACCTCGGAGTGTGGAAGGCCGGTTTTGCTTATCTGCCAATGGATCCAGCCCACGTGGCAGCACGGCAAGCCTCCATCATCAACGACTGTGCACCTGCATTAATACTTACAGACACTGAAGCCGTTCCTCCCGTAATAGGTGATACTGCTTATCTATACATTCAGGGCGAATCCATGACAGACACCCCAGACTTTGTAGTCCAGCCCCCATGCAGATATGCCTATATCATCTACACTTCAGGCACTACTGGCACTCCTAAAGGAGTTCCCATCTTGCAGCGCTCGTTAGACAATCTCGTGGATGCTCGGCAAGATTTTATTCCTGCTGCAGAGAACGAAACAGAGCTATGCTATGCCAGCATCTCCTTCGATGCATCGGTATGGGAGATTTTCCCTGCCCTGCTGACGGGCACCTCCATATATATAGCCGACGACGAGGAAAGGCATAATCCGAATGCGTTGGTTCAGATTATGGAAGAACAGCAGATATCCGTTGCCACAATTCCTCCCGTCATGCTCAGCATCCTCCCCTACCGCCACTTGCCCCGACTTCGGTATTTGGTCGTGGCGGGTGAGAAATGCCCTGAGGCAACCATACGCAAATGGCAAAAAACGTGCAAGGTAATCAACGCCTACGGTCCAACGGAGGCAACTGTATGCGCAACAGCCTGCATCTTGAATGAAAACAGCCATCCAAATGACATTGGGACTGCACTACGTAACATGTCTTGCCACATTCTCGACGAGCATCTCAAGCCAGTAGCAACAGGTGAGAAAGGCGAGTTGTACATTGGCGGTGTACAACTGACGGAAGGCTACTGGCACGGAAAACAAGCCAACGAGAGTTTTGTCTCGCTAACAGATGTAGCAGACGGAGCACGGCTATATGCTACGGGGGACATTGTTTATGCCAACAATGAAGGGCATCTTGTCTTCTGCGGACGTAAAGAAAAAGACTCACAGGTGAAGATTCATGGCTACAGAGTGGAATTGGGTGAAGTCCAAACTGTTATTGAGCGTTTCCCACATGTCAATGCTGCGGTTATTGAGACTCAAGGACAGGACAGCAATGCCACTATGCGGGCCTATATTGCCACAGATGACCACAACCTCGACATCAAACAGTTGAGAGACTACCTTGCCAAAGAACTGCCCTCTTTTATGATCCCTGCCATTCTCTTCCCTGTACAGACCATTCCATATAATCTTCATGGAAAGACCGACTTTGAACAGCTGCATCGCCTATACCAGAACAGTGTGGAGTCACAGACTTATGGGGATGAGCAATTTGATGATATAGAACGCCAGATTGCTAAAATGTGGAGAAAAGTCACTGGCAGCAATGCCCCCATCAGCAGGTCAACCCATTTCTATGAGTTTGGCGGTGATTCCGTGACAACAATTCTCATGAGCATGGAGATAGAGACAGAGTTTAAGATAGAACTCGCTCTTGATGATGTGTTTACACATTTGCGTTTTGAAGAGCTTGCCCAGTTAATCAGACAGGCAAAACCAAGTGAAACTCAAAGAAAAATACGCACAGGACAGCGTACAAAACTGCCCATTCCACGGCATCTTCACGATTTGTTCATGCATTGTTGCCTGTCAGATGAGACTTCTCAGGCATATAACCTTGCTGTATTCGTGCCCTTTGACAAAAACCTCAATACTGATTTGCTCTTGAAAGCATGGAACCTGTTGCGCATTACTCAGGATGCTTTGCGCTTCATGTTTACTATCACCGACTTTGGACAGCCTGAACTATGGCTTCAACCCTTCGACTGTGAATTGTCCATCCCTTTGATTGAAGCAAAGGATGAAGAGATGTGGAACGACTGCAACCAAAGAATATCAACTATTATCCCACTTGACCGCCTCTGCTACACTGTTCTATACCACAGGGAGGATGGCAGTTACCTGTTTGCCCTGTTCATCCACCACTTGATTTCCGACGGATGGACTGCAAATATCATTAAGCAACAACTGACGGATATATACGCCTCTTTAGTCAGCAACGAACAGATTCTCCTGCCAAACCTTTCCTATAACTATATTGATTATGCTATAGACAAAACGAGGAAAGAGGAACAGGACATACAAGAGTTCAGCAGCTATTGGAGAGACTACCTCACGGATGTTGCCGACTTACAGTTTCCCAGCACCAAGTCTGCCGTATCACCTGACTACACTGCAAGATACATCTATGATGAATTGCCACTTGCAGCCTCTATACAGTTACAGTCCATCTGCAATGAGAATCATGTCACCATGTTCTCACTGTTTTCTGCCGCCTACCTGGTAACCCTGTCCCGTTTTTGCCGTCAGGACAGTTTCGTCATAGGTTATCCGTCAGCAGGCAGATCATCAAACCTTTGTTCCGATGTCATTGGCTACTACGTCCATACGCTCCCGCTCAGATACCATGCAGAATATCAACAATTGTCATCAATAGAATTATGCAGACAGTTACAGCATGACATATTGCAGGGTGAGAGCCACCTGCTTTCATTGAGCAGCATCATCTCATCAATGGACATGCCTTCCAGCATGTCAGACAGCCCTCTCATTCAGACCATCCTGACTGTCGAGGAAGCCGGACTTGAGAACCAGCATCTGCATAATAAATATGCCCACTTCCCATTGACGCTGTTGGTCATCAAGGATCTCAATTCCCTGAAACTCCAATGGATGTACCGCCACGTACTGTTTTCTGCCGACCACATCAAGGACTTATCCCATTGTCTGGTAAACCTCCTTGTCCGTATCGCCCACCATCCCCATATGCCGATGGCGGAAATGGCTTTGGCCTCTGACGAGGAAATAGCAAAGATGAAGACAGCCAATACCATCTATCCCTTTGTCACTCCCAAGGAAAACATCATCGATTTGTTCAAGGCACAAGTTCGTACCAGCCGTCATCCATGGATTTTGAAAGATGCCCACAGCCAATTGTCATTCCAGGATTTCGACCAGCAGTCCGACAGTCTGGCTGAACGTCTGCTCCGTCAGGTTCCCGTTCATGCAGCCACCGGCCTCTTCATGTATCGTTCCGTCAAGGCCATTGTAGCCATGATGGGAATCCTCAAAGCCGGACACATGTATGTTCCCATGGACCAGACCTATCCCGACGAGCGACTCAAGACCATGATTTTAGATAGCGGCATGAAGTGCATTGTTTGCAACCGCGAACTCACCGACAGCCTCAGACGCCTCAACCTAAGCCCGGAAGTCAACATAATCATCTTTGAGGAATGTATGGAAAAGCCATGGCCCCTCACCCTGCAACCTCAGCCCATCGACAGCCAGACACCTGCCTACATGATTTACACGTCAGGAACCACAGGAAAACCTAAGGGCGTCGTGATCAATCATGGCAATGTCACATCGTTCGTCACCATTGGAGTCAGAGACCGATTCCTTCCGTCGCCCGACGACATCGTGCTCCAGTACTGCTCCTATCTGTTTGACGTGTCAGTCAACGACATCTTCACCACCATTCTTCACGGGGCGCGGCTTGTCTGCATCGACGAAGAAGAGCGACGAGACCCCCACCGTCTTTTCAACATTCTCGAGAATGAGAAGGTTACACACGCCTACATTGCGCCCGCCTTCCTCCTGGCATGCAACAAGGAGGCCACCTCTGCCTTGCGGACACTTATTGTAGGAGGAGAAGCTCCTGCCCAGACACTTGTCGACCGCTACACCCCACACCTGAACATGATTAACGGCTATGGACCCACAGAGAACACCGTCTTCAGCACGTCACACAATTATAACCAGACACACATCTATGCAGCCAACTGCATTGGCAAAGCACTCACTGGCGTCACCTGCTACGTTCTTGACCATAGCCACCTTCCCGTTCCCGCCGGCTGTCCTGGCGAACTGTTCCTCGGAGGCTTGCAGCTGTCTCCCGGCTATCATAAGCGGCCAGAACTCAACAAAGAACGCTTCATCAGCAATCCTTTCATAACAAGCCAGGACGCCCTCAGAAACCAGAACACCCGCATATATGCCACTGGCGATATTGTAGTACAAGACACCAACGGCAACATCTTCTATCTCGGGCGCAAGGACTTCCAAGTGAAGATTCGAGGCTTCAGGGTAGAACTGCACGAGATAGAGAGCATTCTGACAAAGCATCCTGACGTCAGCCAGTGCATCGTACAGGTTCGCCGTCATAACGTCACCGACCAGCTGGCCGCCTACGTCATTTCTCCCAATCCAGATCTTGAGCCGCACCAGCTGAGAGAGTTCCTTACTCCTTACCTCCCCTCCTATATGATTCCCGACAGCTGGTACATCGCACCAAGCCTGCCACTCAACAGCAGCGGAAAGATTGACCGCCGCCATCTGCCTGAAAGCACCTTATTGCCAAGCCAGGCTTCTGATGAGGAATGTACTGAGGAAGAGACAAAGACAAAGACACTTGTGTCCAGGATTACCGACATTCCTGCCGAGGCCATCAAACTTGACGACGACCTGTTCAACGACCACGGCATCAACTCCCTACATGTACTTGAATTAACCCACCAGCTGTCGCAGCGCGGATACAACATCCATCCCACAGACCTCTACCAACAGCGCAGCATCAGGAAATTAGCCGCCTACCTGTCGTCCGACGAATGTACCAAGGGACTGACCGACAAGCAGATTGACGAGCGCATCTGTTTCTTCGCCACCCCCGACGACCCAAACAAGCCCATACTCGTCGTGGCTGCCGGCTATCCACATTACGAATGGTTCTACGGCGAGTTCCACCGACAGTTCAAAGAGAGCTATACCATCCTCGTACTCGAGACACCCAACGAGCTGTACGCCCTCCGGCCAAACCTGCCGCCCACCTGCGATGCCATGATCGACGAATACATCCGACTGCTGCGCCCCGTCTTGGAGCGCCGTACCATAGCCGGAGTCACCGGACTCTGCTTCGGAGGCGACATCGCATTGAAATTAGCCGTCCGGCTCAATCAGTACAACCTTGCTAAGCCAGCCGCTTTCGTCATCGACGGCTATGCCTGCCGCTCAGAATACTCCGACTGGACACTCGTTGAGCAAGAGGGCATCTCCATGGAACTCATTGTCAAGCGCAACGAAGTGGTCAGCCAGCTCTCGAAGACCATGATTCACGAGTATTACCCAGGCACCACATATCTGTTCCGCGCCACCGTCTTTGCCGACGAGCCGGGCCAGTCCAAGAAACGCGGAGAAGAACTCTTTCCAAAGAACTGTGCTAACTGGGCAAGAATACAACCTGACCTTCACGTCGTACTAATGGACTACGTACACATGGATCTCGTAGTACATCCCGATTCAGTCAAACGAATCAAAAACCATATTGACGCAGAACTGCTGAAACAAAGCCCCCTTGCCCCCTAAAGGGGGGGTGAGGGGTTCTGCAGGAACTCCCCCTTTAGGGGGTTGGGGGGCTTACTGCATTACCCAGGGTGATGCCCTGGGCTATGTGATTATTGGCCTTTCAGGCCGTTTTCAACCGCACAGCACGGAAAATTTTTCATAAAAATAGCGTGAAACATTGAGACCTCATTCACAGAGTGGCACTCTACGGAGCTAAAGTGGCACTTTTTTGAAAATAAGTGGCACTTTACGCTCGTAAAGTGCCGCTCTGCGGATGAGGCATGTTTCACGCCATTTTTATGGAAAAAGAGTTAGAAGCTGAAGGCGATGATGTAGCGCATGCCCCACTTGGGGCTTGTGGGCAGGTGGTTGTAGCTGAGCCGCCGGACATACTCTACGTGCCAGATCTTGAAAATGTTGTGGATGCCGAATACCATTTCGGCGTATGGTTTGTTGGGGTCCATCACGTGGCTTCCCTCAGGGAAGTACATGAGGCGGCTGCTGCCGCGATTCTGCTCTAAGAAGGGGTTGTTCTTGTCGGTAAGCGTTCCCCAGAGCATGCGTACGCCGATGTATTCGCGCCAGTGGAGTTTTTTTATGAGTGGCACGCGGTTGAAGATTTTCCCGTTCAGGTCCCACGATACCATGAGCGAGGCAAAGCGGTCGTTGAGGAACTCCATGGTGTTTATCAGGTTGAAGGTTTCTGGGACGATGATGTACGACTGGTTGGCTGGGGGCTGTATGAGGAGGGGGTAGGGCACTTTGTTCCACTGTATGCCTGCCTTGGCACTTATGTCGAGTTTTCCCCAGCTGCTGAGCCAGAATCGCTTGTAGATGCCGGCCTCTGTGTAGTTGTAGTTGTAGTTGCCGCCGAGTATGCCGTCGAATCCCATGGTGTGGGCTACGCTGAACACTGGGGCGTCGAGGTTGATGACGCGCCGGCGCAGTTTGTTGTTGATGTATGTCTCGCCGGGGGCGTAGCGCAGGCGTCCGGTGACCTCTGTGGTGCGGAGGAAGGAGCCGTTGCCTGTTCGCCAGAACTCGGTGGGCTTGGGCTTGTCGAGGGTGCAGAAGGTCATGGCGCCGCAGCTCTCGTTTTCTTCGAGCTTGCCGTTGACGGTGAGTTTCAGTCCCCAGTCGGTCTCGTACTCGAAGGTTACCTGCTGGCGGTTGTAGAGCATCATCTTGTTGGTCTCTGCCCATTTCAGGGCTACCATGAAGTTGTCTTTGTCGGTATCTAAGAATCGGTCGCCGGGCGAGCAGACATCTTTGTTGAGCTGGATGGTCATGGTGCGGCGGGGGAACTCGTGAGGCAGGTATTTCTTGGGATTGAGCGAATAGGTGAACTCTGCGTTGTAGTAGTCTTTCTTCGAGCCCCATCCGTGGCCGTAGTAGCCGGAGAGGAAGAAGTGCTTGGAGAGGTTGGCCGTGGTCTTGGCCGACAGTCGTGAACGCCATCCGTCGACATAGTTTCTGGTGAGAATGGTGTTGACGGGGCAGATGTCGATGTAGTTGGGCGTGCTGGTCTCTACAGAGTTCTCGAAGAGGGCCTTAAGTCCGAAGATGACGTACTTCATGCCCTTGACGTTTTCGATGCTGTGTATGAACTTGTCCATGGAACTCTCGCTCTTGGTGAGTTCCACCTGTCGGTACTGGTTCCAGAAGGCCTCGTCGCGCATTTGTGCGTCGGCCTCCGTCACTTCATTGCTCAGTCCTTTGAAGAGTTTCTTGGGTATGGGGTCGAAGGTATAGTCGCTCAGTCGGGTGGTGCGTGTTACGCTGACGGAGCGGAGGAAGCTGAGGAACTCCAGCTCGGTGCTCATGTCATCTGTGGTGAGCACCCACTGGCCGTTGGGCAGCTGCTCGTAGTCCTGCAGGATTTTTACGTTCTGCACGAAGTTGACGTTCGACTGCTTGGGAATGGTCATCTGGCAGCGGCGCACATGCAGTGACGAGTCTTTCAGTATGTAGAGGTCGCCTCGGAATCCCATGTCGTTCTGGTTGTTGGGCAGGAATTGCAGGTGTATGCATGAGTCGCGTATTGCCGAGGGGTCGTCGTGCCTTTCTATGGTGAGCGTGTCTTCTATATAATAGCGGTAGAAGCCTATGCCTTCTTCGGAAATGGGCGAGATGAAGGGGTACTGTAGCAGGCGGATATGGTCTTGGTAGATGTCGATGTCGGTGAACACGTCCTTGACCACCGTGTTGATGATGTCGCCTGTCTGGAACAGGTCGTTGACGCCCTTGCTGCTTTGTCCGGTTATGATGGTCTTCTCTGAACGGGGTTCGCGCCGATAGACTTTCTGCGAAACGGTTTCGTCGACGCTGACAGGCAGAATCATCTTGCCGGTGACGTTGCTGGTCTCAACCTGCTCCACCAGCCATGGGTGTTTCTTGAAGGGTCCCTGCTCCAGCTGTTCGGGCTTCAGGTCGTTGAGCGAGAGGGTAATTTTCTCGTACTTGTTATACTGATAGTAGTCGTTCAGTCCGAGGTCGGTCTTCTGCTTGGCTGCCACCACGCGTCGCATAAGCTCCACGGCGGGATTGTTTTTGCGACTATACCTGCTGCGACTGGCTTTTACGGTGACTTCTGCCAACTGCTGCTGGTCGGGCTTGAGCTTGATGTTGAGCCGGCTCTTGGTCTTGTTGGTGACAGGCAAGATGCGTGACTTGTAACCTACGGCACTGAAGGTGAGGTTCCAGCCTTCGTGGCGGTCTATGCGGTATTTACCGCTGATGTCGGAGACAACAGCCAGCTGATGCCCCTTGTATAGCACGCTGGCAAGGGGTATGCTGTCGCCTGTATCGGCATCGGTGATGACACCGTAGATTTGCTGCGCACTAATCGGGGTGACGAGCACACAGGCAAGGGTGATGAAAAGATATTTCAGTCTTGCTGTCATTTAAAAACGTATTCGGTATAGTCTTCTCCTCGTCCGTTCATGCGGAGTGTGCGAAGAGTCTTGGCCTTGGTGTCAACGGTCAAGACGAACGAGGTGAAGAGCTGGCGTTTTTTCTTCTCTGTAGGTACTATAGTGACAGTGGTGGCGTTTCCCTTGGTTGTGGCAGTTATGTCGTCGCCCTGGGGAATGGCCTGCTGGTTGATGACTGCCTTCAGCACCGTATGGAAGGTTGCAAACAGCGGGTTCTTCTTGCTGTCGGTGACGTGCTGGCGTCCACCCATGGTCATGGTAAACCGTGTGCCGTCCATGATGAGCTGGTCTTTGCCGCCATCGGTGGAAATGGAGATGTAGTCGGGCTTGCGGATGGTAAGTGTGCCGGTGGTGACGACATCGGTCTTGACGGCCTTCTTATGGCTGGTCTTTGTAACGGTCTGTGCGCTGACGGTCATGGCCAGCATGCAGAATAGAATTGTCAATAGCTTTTTCATGAGGTTATGGGGTTTTGAGCCATCGGAAGACGGCGGGTTGAACAACGTAAGAAAGGATAACAGCCGAGAGCAGGCCTACAAGTGTGGAGAAACCCACACTGCGGATGGCGGGATGAACTGCGAGGAGCATGCTGCCAACGGTGGTGAGCAGGGTGACGGCAGAAAGCAGGATGGCGGTCTTGTGAGAGGTGAGGGATGAGGGGTGAGAGGTGAGGCCGTTCATGACGAAAATGCTGTAGTCGACACCGATACCGAAGATAAAGGTTGAGATGATGATGCTGATGAGATTGAACTGCTGGCCGAAGATGTTCATGGCGCCCAGCACAATGAGCCAGCTGAGCAGTATGGGCATAAAGCCGAGGAGGGTGTGCTTGATGTTGAATTGCAGCGACAGCCATAGTACCAGCAGTACGAAAGCCATTGATAGCCATTGCAGCCTGTCGAAATCGTTGCTCATCTGCAGCAGGGTGTCCGTAGTATAATAATAGGTGTCGAGCACCAGCAGGTGTGGGTCGCTGCTTATGGCATCGCAGATGCGGATATAGTCGCTGTCGCTGCTTCGCACGGAGTCGTTCTGGCATCGTACGGATGTGAAGCATAGCCATGTGCCGTCGTACGACTGCTCCATCAACGTAGACAAGTAGCCCTGTGGAATCAGGCCGGCGTCGTAAACGGCATCAGGAGCATAGTCGGCCTTGGCAGCCTCGAAGAACGGCTGAAAAGCTTCGGGACGCAGGTCGGCTGTCGGTGCGGCCTCACGAATAAGCTGCCGGACGGTGGCCAGTCGGCTGTCGTCCCAATAGCGGTGCCATGCATCGATGCGCTGCTGCTGTCGGTCGAGTGATACCAACAGGTCGTTGGTGGGGGTGTAGCTCTTCACCAATCCAAGGTGCTGGAGGGAGTCGAGTTTATGGCGCAGCACGCCGAAGTGTTGGAGGGCTTCTTCCATGGTCTGTCCCTTGCTGGCAAAATACTTGGTCTTGTCGCCTGTGTACGTTTTCTCGCGGAGCAAGTTCTCGGAGTGCTCCACCATAGGGTTGTCGTAGCCTAGGTTATGCATGTCGGCATCGAAGTGTGTGCCGCCAATGAACCAGGCTCCGATGCAGACAACTAAAATGATAGCGGCAAGCCTCCCCAAGCCCCTCCGAAGGAGGGGATGTTTAGATAGATAATTGGCTGACTGGAGATTCATTATGTAATTAAACATCCCTCCCTTCGGGAGGGCTTGGGTGGGCCCAAGCATTTGCGGCAGCCAGATGAGCGAGAACAGCGTGGCCCCGAGTATGGCAAACGAGGCAAACAGTCCGAAGTCGCGCAACAGGTCGGTCTGGATGAACAGTAGTCCTGAAAACGAGCCGATGGTGGTGATACAGCCCAAGAGTACGGGCTTCACCTGGTCGCGCAACAGCTGTACGGGGTTGCTGACATACAGATGGTGGGTCATGACATGGAGCACATAGCTGAGTGCCACTCCGAGCACCACGCCACCGATGCCCAAAGCCAGTAGTGAGAACTGGCCCTTCAGCCAGTACATCATGGTGAGTCCGAAAAGCGTGCCGAAGGCCACGGGCAACAGGAGCAGTGGGATGGTGTTCCACCGGCGGAAGCAGAGCTGCAGGAAGATGAGTACCAAGGCCAATGCTCCAGCTATGGTGGTGGTCAGGTCGTGCTTGATTTGTGTGGAGTTGTAGTAGCCGCTGGCAGGTGTGCCGTGATAGCTGATGGTGGTGGCGGGATGCGACTGCCGTAGCTGACTGATCACGGTGTTTAGCCGTTCGAAGAGTGCGGAGCCTTGGCCGGTATTGGTCGACGAGAACTTGGGTGTGAGGAATGCCAGGCACACCGTTGTATCGGGCACGAAGAAATGGTTGTCCAAGGTCAGGTAATTGCCGGCGCTTAGCAGCGTCGTCATCTGTTTGGCCAGCACGTTGCGCATGCCTATGGGGTCCAGTTCGATGAGTTCTGGAAACATCTCTCCGAATTCGCCCTGCAAGTCGTCACGGTTCTGCTTCATCTGCTGAGCCACGTGTTCCTTTGTCAACAAGGAATCGAAATGCACATAGACCGCCGTGTCGATGTATGCCGGCAGATGGGCGGTCATGTAGTCGATGCCCTCGGGCAGCAAGTCGTCGTCAATCCTGTAGAACAGGTTTTCCACCAAGGCCGTGTCGCCTTGCAGGGAGTCGGCAAATGCATCGCAGGTGGCCATCAGTTCTTGGTGGTCCTGCCCTTCGAAGAGCACAAATACCTTGTCCTTGATTTTCAGGTCGGCAAAAGCCAGCTTGGTGCTTCCATCCTCGTTTTTCGAAGATGGCATCAGCTGGTTGATGTCTTCCTCCAAGTGAATCTGCGATGAACAATAACCAAACAATGCGAAGAGACATGCCAAAGAGAGCCAGCAGACTACCCGATGGCTGTGGAAATACTGATGGATACGGACAAGCAGTTCTGTCATCTGACAAATATTTTCAAGTCAACTTCGCATATAGTGTCATTGCCTATGCATGATTTCCCGTGACATAGCGTCATGGAACCAAACGAGAAGCCCATGGTGATGGTTGTCGTGATTTGCTCGTTGGCACTTGGGCGGCGTTGGCATACGAAATGCTTCACTTCGGCAATCATGCCCACGGGGGGACTGGCGGCTCCCTGCCGTATTGCCACATGCCCGGCAAGTGCCGAGGCCGACTGGGCGATATGCTCAATCAGTCCGGACTCAGACATCTCACCACTTGGCAGCATGAAATAGTTGTCCAAGCGCAGAGCCAGCGAGGTGGTGCAGGATGCGCCCGTCAGGCTCCCTGCCGTTGTGGGTTCCTCACCAGCCTCAAACTCATCGACCATCACAAACGGATTGCGCTGGGGAATAAGTTGCAAAACCTCAACACCTCTATATTTCATGCGAAGCCAAAATTTTTACAGGTGCTGCTCAATGTAATCGTACAGACTGTTGAAAGTCTCGATCTTCTTCAGGTCTTCAACCGGGATGGTAATCTTATAGGTTAACTGCACCAGTGCTATGAGGTCCACCAGGTTGATGCTGTCTAAGCCCAGCGTCTCCTTCAGATTGGCATCGGGCGCAAACTCACTCTGTTCTACTTCAAACTCTTCTTCCAACAGGCTGTTCACCTGATTAATGATTTCTTGTCTTGTCATAATTGTTTCTTATAAGTTTTTTATTATTAATGTCGAATTTGTTCCGCCGAAGCCGAACGAGTTGCTCAGGAACATGTCGAAATGCTGCTGGCGGGTCTCGGGTAAGACGTTGATGCGCTGTGTCACCTCGTCAGGGTTTTCAAAGTTCAGTGAGCCGCCAATGAAGTCGTTCTTCATCATCAGCATCGAGTAGATGATTTCTGAAGCACCGGCCATCCACATCTCGTGGCCCGTCTGGCTCTTCGTTGAGGTGACGGGCACCTTGTAGTCGCCGAACACCTGTGCGATGGCTTCGGCCTCACGGCTGTCTCCGATGGGGGTGGAGGTGGCATGGGCGTTAATATAGCCAATGTCGCTGGGCTTGACACCTGCGCTCTCCAAACTGCGTAGCAACGAGCGGGCAGGGCCTTCCACGTTTGGTGTGGAGATGTGGTCGCCATTGCCCGAGAATCCCCAACCGAGGATCTCAGCCAGTATTGTGGCTCCACGACTCACTGCGTGCTCGTAGCTCTCTATGATGAGTGTGGCAGCTCCGCCGCTGGGCACCAGGCCGTCGCGGTCGCGGTCGAAGGGCCGACTGGCTTTTGTGGGCTCGCTGATGCGGGTGGAGAAAGTCTGCAAGGCATCAAACGAGGCAATGCCGTACATGTTGTTCTCCTCAGCACCGCCGCAGACTATGCAGTCTTGCAAGCCGTTCTTGATGAGCAGGAATCCCAGGCCTAACGACTGCGAACCGCTGGCACATGCAGCCGATGCCGTAAGGTTGATGCCCTTCAGGTGGAACAGCGTGGCAAGATTCATGGTCACCGTCGAGTTCATCGACTGGAAGATGGCACCCGAGCCGCACGCTGCCGTGGAACGGGCCTGGCGGAACTTGTCCATGGCCACCATTGTGGATTCGGCCACCGAGTCGTTGCCATAGATGATGCCTACCTCGTGGCTGTCGATGAAGTCTTGGGTCAGGCGGGCCTGCTCCAAGGCCTGCACGGTGGCCATGTAGGCATACTGTGCCTCTTCGGGCATCATCTGACGCACGTTGCGGCTTAATACTCTCTTCAAATCGGGTAGGGGGACATTGGCGCAGATGGGCGAACGAAAGCCCGCATCCTTACGCTCTTGGCTGAACACAATGCCACTGCGCCCTTCGAACAAGGACTGGCGAACCTCGTCAAGTGTTGTGCCGATGCACGACCAGATTCCCATACCCGTGATAACTACTCTTCTTTCCATATTCCTAAAATATTAATTCATAATTCATAATTCCTTTTGGTAGCACCTACGGCGCTTGACAAACTCCGGCTGCAGCGGTTTCCACTGTGACAGTTCGCGAACGTTGTCTTCCAACTGTGGTCCCGTCTCAGCCCACTTGAAGCCATACTTATTATAAATAGGTATAAGATTGTCGAAGAACAGGGCGTTCACGCCCATGCCCTGATAGTCGGGGTGCACACCCACAAGCAGCATCTCCACCGTTTCCTCATGCTTCCACTTCAGTGCCTTTAGCAAGTGGTACCAGCCGGTGGGGAATAGTCGGCCATCGGCCTTTTGCAACGCCTTCGACAAACTGCCTATAGTTACGGCGGCCCCTACCACCTCATCCTGCTTGTTGAGCACTATAGGCACCATCTGCCTGTCAAGGAGCGGGAGATAATGGTCGAGGAATGTCGTAATCTGGGTTTCCGACAGAGCAGAAAAGCCGAAGATAGGGGAGTAGGCCTTGTTGAACATCTGCATCACCAGCTCTGCATAGTGTCGGCGGTCGATGCCTGCATCGCCCATCTTAACTACTCTCAGCCCCATCTGCTCGCGCACATACTGCGCTGTGCGAGTGTAGCGAAGTGGTGTTTCCTGTGGGATCCGTATGCGTATCTGCACCCAGTCCACAGCCTTCTTGTAGCCCAGTGCCTCCATGTGACGCGGATAATAGTCAGGGTTCCAGATGGTGTTCATAGTGCCTGTCATCTGGAAGTCGTCAACGAGCATACCCTCCTTGTCAAAGTCGGTAATGCCCATCGGGCCTTGCAGGGTGTCCATGCCCCGCTCCAGCCCCCACTGCCCCACAGCCTCGAGCAGTGCGGTGCTGACATCCAAGTTGTCTGTAAACTCTATCAGGCTGAACCTTACCACCCGCTGCTGCCAGCGCTCGTTGGCCTTGCGGTTCACTATGCCCACGATGCGCCCAACGGGAACGTCGCCCTGGTAAGCCACGAAAGGCTGAACGTCGGAAAATTCCAGCCCTGGGTTGCTCTTTTTGAGGAATACTCCAACGATGTCGCGCTCCAGGTCGGGCACATACTGTGGCACGCCATGAAAGATCATGCATGGCAGGCGCACAAAGTCGTCCATATCCCGTCGGCACATCACCTTGCGAACTTCCACTTTCATTGCCCTGTCTTTGTCTTGTTTCTGTATTCTAATGGTGTCATGCCCGCCTCTTCACGGAAGTACTGCCCGAAGAAGGAAGAGTTGGCAAACCCCAGTCTGTTCGATATTTCCTTCACCGACAGGTCGCTCTCCTTCAAGAGCTCGTAGCAGTCCTGCATCACGCATTCCGTAATCCATCGCAACGGCGACTTGTCGCTAACGCGCTTGCATACAGTGGAGAGGTGTTTCGGCGTAATGTTCAGGAGGTCGGCGTAGAAAGCCACTTGCTGTTTCTTTTGCTGCTGCTTGCTGATAAGCATGAGAAAGCGGTTGAACAACTCCTTGTCGTGTCCCGTCGACGCGCCCACGTCTTCCTTCACCGCCATGTCATCGTGGCGAAGCAAGTCCTCACAAATAAGCAACAGCATCATTCGCAAAAACACCTCCAGAATGCTTGTCGACAAATGCATCTCCCCATACCGGTTGATGATAGGCTCCGAAAGGTTCTGGATTTCTCTCATCCAGTCGGCAGTTTCTATTACATATATCTCCTTCATGTACAATGCCTTGTTCCAGATGTTTATCTGACTGCCAAGCAGCTGTTTCAGCATCCTGTCGCTAATCAGCAGGACGTTGGCCTCAATGTCCGTACTCATCATCATGGGCTGCACCAGCTTCCCCGCCGGAATCAGCAGCATCTGCCCCGGCAGTACCTTTATTTGGCTGTTGCCTCCAACCTCAACCATGATGCGCCCGGCGTGGCACACAACAATGGAGTTATAGTCAATTCTAAGTGAAGACAGATTCCGCACCTCGCGCAGGCTGCTTATGAACAACACGTCTTTGCCTAACACTTGGAGCGGTTCCACGATGTTTGTCAGTAATCCCATTTCTGTCTTGTTTAGACCCATAAACTTGTTTTGGGGTGCAAAATTAAACATTTTGTGCCAAATTCTGACGTTCAGAATTTCTTTAAAAGCGTCCGTTATGTCATTTTATGCAGGAAAGAACCTTTTTAGGGAATAAACGGACATGAATACAAGACTCCCTTAATCCCCCTTTGGGTGGAAAATCCACAAAACTGCGTAAATCTTCCAAAATAGTTTTGTCATCTCGCCAATTCTTCGTAACTTTGTCCGCAAATTGCATAAATGACTAAAAAGACACGGCATGTTTCCTGCATTTAAAAGACTGATAACTGTAGCTTTCCTGTTGACGCATGTGCTCTTGATGAGTGCACAGATGATAGAACCCGTGCATTTCTCCGCAACGCTGAAGACAGGCAGCGGCCCCGAGGCAGAGATTGTCTTCTCCGCAACAATAGACAAGGGCTGGCATGTCTATTCCACCGACATAGGGCAGGACGGCCCCATAGCGGCCACCTTCAATGTGGACAGGATGGAGGGCGTGGAGACCGTTGGCAAACTGCAGCCAAGGGGTAACGTCATAAAGCAGTACGATGAGATGTTCGGCATGGAGCTGAAGTACTTCGAGGGCACTGCCACTTTCGTGCAGAAGATACGTTTCACGAAACCCGAATACGCCATCGACTGCTATTTAGAGTATGGCGCCTGCAACGACCAGAGCTGTCTCCCCCCATCAGTGGTAGAGCTGCACAAGGAAGGCAAAAGCCCGGTAAAGCAAGCAGCAGATGACAAACCATCAAGTCAGCCAAACGATGCCACCCCCATTCAGCCGGAAGCACCTCGCGCCGAGCAGCCGGAACCACCTCGCGCCGAGCAGCCGGAAGCACCTCGCGCCGAGCAGCCGGAAGCACCTGACAGCGAAAGGGTGGGGCATGCTGACTATGCTCTTTCAGAGGCGCAGGGAGAGCCCCCTGTCGCCGACAGCTCGTTGCTTTACATACTGCTCATGGGCTTCATAGGCGGACTGCTGGCAGTGTGCATGCCCTGTATATGGCCCATCATACCCATGACCGTTAGTTTCTTCCTTAAGCGGTCGAAGACCACCGGCGTCCGCGACGCAATGGCCTATGGCATCAGCATCATAGTCATCTACTTGGGACTGGGCCTGCTTGTCACGGCAGCATTCGGCCCCGACACACTGAATGCCATGTCCACCAACGCCATCTTCAACATATTCTTATTTATACTGTTAGTGGCATTCGCCCTTTCCTTCTTCGGATGGTTTGAGATAAAGCTACCCAGCAGCTGGGCAAACAAGGTTGACAAAAAGAGCGGCGAGGTAAACACCGTCCTGTCCATCTTCCTTATGGCATTCACCCTGGCCTTGGTCTCCTTTTCATGCACAGCACCGATAATAGGGCTGCTCCTTGTAGAGACCACCACCACCGGCAATTTCTTAGCGCCAGCCGTAGGCATGTTCGGCTTTGCCGTTGCCCTGGCCTTGCCCTTCACACTTTTTGCCCTCTTCCCCTCATGGCTGAAGCAGGCGCCGAAGTCCGGCTCGTGGATGACCACCGTCAAGGTGGTGCTCGGATTCATCGAGCTGGCCTTCGCACTCAAGTTCCTCTCCGTGGCCGACCTGGCCTACGGATGGCACCTGCTCGACCGTGAGGTGTTCCTCTCGCTGTGGATAGCCATCTTCGCCCTGTTGGGAGCATACCTCTGCGGATGGCTCAAATTCCAGCAAGACCAGATAGGAGGCCAGTTGCACAAGCCCATGCCAGTGGCATGCATCATGGGCGGCCTCCTGTCGTTCGCCTTCGCCATATACATGATACCAGGCCTCTGGGGCGCACCATGCAAGGCCGTCAGCGCCTTCGCCCCACCCATGAACACCCAGGACTTCAATCTCAACACAAAGGTGGTAGAGGCAAAATACACCGACTACCACGAAGGCATGGCAGCAGCAAAAGCCCAAGGAAAGCCCGTACTCCTCGACTTTACAGGCTACGGGTGCGTGAACTGCCGCAAGATGGAGGCCGCCGTGTGGACCGACCCCACGGTGGCAGACCTGCTCACCAACCACTTTGTGCTCATATCGCTATATGTCGACGACAAGACACCATTGAACGAACCCATAGAGGTGAAAGACACGCATGGCCACGTCAAGACCCTGCGCACGGTGGGAGCCAAGTGGAGCCACCTGCAAACCACCAAGTTCGGAGCCAACGCACAGCCCTTCTACGTCATGCTCGACAACCACGGCAACCCCCTGGCTCCCACCCGCGGCTACGACGAAGACAAAAACGAATACATAAAATTCCTGAGAACAGGACTTCAGAAATATGGCAGATAAGCACATAAAAGCAACACACACATGAAACACATCATCATTTTGGGCGATGGCATGGCCGACCTGCCCGTAGACCGACTCGGAGGGAAAACACCCCTCCAGCATGCACACAAGCCAACCATGGATATGCTCGCACGACAAGGGCGCTGCGGGCGACTCATCACAGTGCCAGAAGGATTCCCACCCGGCAGCGAAGTAGCCAACACCGCAATCCTCGGATACGACCTCAACAAGGTGTACGAAGGGCGCGGACCACTCGAAGCCGCATCCATAGGCTACGACATGGCACCCGACGACCTCGCCATCCGCTGCAACATCATCACCATAGACAACGGAAACATCTTAACCCACAACGGCGGAAACCTGCAGACAGCAGATGCCCGCATACTCATTGACCACCTGAACCAGAAACTCGCCAACCCCATCAACCAAGCACAAGGCTGCCAGCGCGTCAAGTTCATCACAGGAATACAATACCGACACCTGCTCATAGTCAAGGGAGGCTCCAAGCACATAATCTGCGCACCACCACACGACCACCCCAACCAGCCATGGCGCCCACTGCTCGTCAAGGCCGACCACCAAGCAGCAGCCGCCCTTCCCGCCGACAACACCCGCCTCACACCACAGCAGACTGCCGACCTGCTGAACCACCTCATACTCAAGTCGCAGGAAATACTCTCCGCACACCCCTACAATCAGGCACGAGCCGCCAAGCGCCAGCGGCAGGCCAACAGCATCTGGCCATGGAGCGGAGGCTACCGGCCATCCATGCACACCCTGCAAGAGCAGTACCCACAGATAAGCAGCGGAACCGTGATCTCTGCCGTCGACCTGATACGAGGCATAGGCCGCTACGCAGGACTCAACATAGCAGAAGTGGAAGGAGCCACAGGACTCGCCGACACCAACTACGAAGGCAAGGCACAAGCAGCCATCAGCGCACTGCGAACAGGCGATTTCGTATTCCTCCACGTAGAAGCCAGCGACGAAGCCGGACACGACGGCAACCTGGAACTAAAAGTCAAGACCATAGAATACCTCGACCAGAGGCTCATAGCACCCATCCACCGCGAAGTAAGCACATGGCAGCAGCCAGTGTGCATAGCAGTACTGCCCGACCACCTCACACCCGTAGAGCAGCGCATACACGTGGCACAGCCAGTGCCGTTCCTCATTTGGCACAAAGGCATCACACCCGACAGCGTACAGCAATACGACGAACAGTCGTGCGTCGGCGGGAGCTACGGAATGCTCAAGCCAAGCCAGTTCATGCAAGAGCTCATGAAAATATAAAGAAAAGCCCCCCAACCCCCTAAAGGGGGAGTAAGCCCCCCTCTTATCCCCCCTTGGGGGGAGGACAAAAAGTACCTCCCCCAAGGGGGAGGTTAGGAGGGGGCTTACTCCCCCTTTAGGGGGTTGGGGGGCTGGGGGCTTTTTTTTTTCCGTGTTTCGCTTTGTCGTTACAACTTTTCTTTGTAACTTTGCAGCCTCTTTTATTGACTGTGGACTCTCATCCAACAAAAAGACTATCGACATGGTACGGAATATTTTCAGGGGTCTGGGCATTGCCCTCATTACCCCGTTCAGGGAAGACGGCTCTGTGGACTATGGCGCCCTGAAGCGTCTTGTGACTTATCAGCTTGACAATGGTGCTGACTTTTTATGCATACTGGCCACTACTGGCGAGACTCCTACGCTGACGGCGGCGGAGAGACAGGCTGTGAAGGACCTTGTGGTGGATGTTGTGCGGGCGCGCGTACCTATACTTATGGGTTGCGGCGGCAACAACACGGCTGCCGTGGTGGATGAGCTGAGGCATGGCGACTTCAGGGGTATCGACGGTGTGTTGAGTGTGTGCCCTTACTATAACAAGCCGTCGCAGGAGGGGCTTTACGGGCATTTCAAGGCCATAGCGGGCGCCACGGAGCTGCCGGTGGTGCTGTATAATGTTCCTGGACGTACGGGCATAAACATGAAGGCGGAGACTACAGTCCGCCTGGCTCGCGACTGCGGCAACATTGTGGCTATAAAGGAGGCGAGCGGGTCACTGGAGCAGGTTGACGAGATTATAAAGAACAAGCCGCGCGACTTCGACGTGATCTCGGGCGACGATGCTCTTACCTTCCCCATGGTGTCGTGCGGTGCGGTGGGGGTGATCTCGGTCATCGGCAATGCGCTGCCCAAGGAGTTCTCGAAGATGATTCGCCTGCAGATGCGTGGCGAGTATGATGCGGCGCGCAAGATTCACCACCGCTTCACCGACTTGTTCTCGCTGCTCTTCGTTGACGGCAACCCTGCGGGCGTGAAGGCGATGCTCTCTGAGATGGGTTTCATAGAGAACATTCTCCGCCTGCCCTTGGTGCCCATGCGCATAAAGAACATGCAGAGAATGTCGGAGATACTGAAGGAGCTTAAGATATAGCCCCAAAGCCCCCTCCTAACCTCCCCCCTTGGGGGAGGAATAAGCCCCCCTCTTATCCCCCCTTGGGGGGAGGTCAAACAGTTCCTCCCCCAAGGGGGAGGTTAGGAGGGGGCTTTTACTGGGCTTGGCGCCCTATGGAGAGTGCCTTGATGTTGGCCTCTACTATGGCTTCTCCCTTCCGTGCGAAGACTCTTCGGATGGCTTCCTCGAGCTTGTGGTATTCAATGCCGAGTGCTTTCTGGGCTGCGCCGAGCAGTATGACGTTGGCGGAGCGGGGTATGCCGTTGTCGCGCGCCATCTGCTCTATGTCGATGCAGATGACGTTGGGCAGCTTGGCAAGGTCGGCGCTGACCACTTGCATGTCGGGGTAGTTGGGTATGTTGACAAGTGGTGTTGCGGATGTGATTATCCATCCGTCCTTGGATAGGAAGGGCAGGTAGCGCAGGGCTTCCATGGGTTCCATGGATATGATGACGTCGGCGCCGCCCTTGGCAATGAGGTCGCTGGCAATGGGCTGTGAGCTGATGCGCAGGTTTGACTGCACGTCGCCGCCGCGCTGCGACATTCCGTGCACCTCGGCCTGCTTGATGTAGAGGTTCTCGTTCATGGCGGCTTCGCCTATGATGGTGGCTATGGAGAGGATGCCTTGCCCTCCCACGCCGCAGAGTATGATATCGGTCTTCATTTGCTGTTTGGCTTTTTTCTGTTTTACTGTTTTGCTTGCGCCTTCTTCTGTTTCAGGTGGCGCTGCAGTGTCTGCATGCATTCGCGCCGCGGTATGATTACTGACGGGCCGTGATGGTTTATTTCGTCGCGCATGATCTTGGTGATCTCTGGCATGTTCTTCGGTATGGGGTTCACCACGTGCAGGTGCTCGTGGCTGAGTCCGAGTCCGAGGCAGATGGCCTCAAACTTGTTGGTGCCTGCTGAGTCCTGTCCGCCGGTCATGGCGGTTGTCAGGTTGTCGCTGATGATTACTGTGATGTCGGCTCCCTCGTTGATGGCGTCGAGCAGTCCTGTCATTCCGCTGTGGGTGAATGTGGAGTCGCCGATGATGGCCACCGAGGGCCACTGTCCGGCGTCGGCGGCTCCCTTGGCCATGGTTATGGATGCTCCCATGTCGACGCAGGAGTGGATGGCCTTGAAGGGGGGCAGGAAACCGAGGGTGTAGCATCCGATGTCGCCGAAGACGCGGGCTTGCGGATAGTCGAGCAGCACCTGGTTGAGGGCTGTGTAGACGTCGCGGTGGCCGCAGCCTTGGCAGAGTGCGGGTGGGCGTGGGGCCACGTCCTGGCATGGGGCGTAGCTCTCGTCGACGGGCAGCCCGAGTGCGCGCTTTATGAGGTCGGGGTTCAGCTCGCCTGTGCGGGGCAGCTCTCCTGTGAGGCGGCCTTTGATGATGGCGTTGCCGGGCATTACGCCGCGCACCTGGTCTTCTATGAATGGCTGTCCCTCCTCGCATACCAGCACTTCCTGGCAGTCGTCGGTAATGCGGCGTATGAGCTGCTTGGGTATGGGGTACTGCGAGATCTTGAGCACGGGGAAGTGGCAGCCGCCGGGGTAGCTCTCCATGAGGTAGTTGTAGGCAATGCCGCTGGCTATGATGCCGAACTGGTGGTCGCGACCGTCGATGTATTTGTTGTATTTGCTGTCTACGGCCATCTGCTCGAGCAGGGGCTGCTGGGCGGTGACAATGTTGTTGCGCTTGCGGGCAAAGGCGGGCAGAAGCACCCATGACGAGGGCTGCGCGTCGTAGTTCAGCTCGTTGGGCTGTCGCGGCTCGTCCTTTACCTGGACCACGGCGCGCGAGTGGGCCATGCGGGTGGTGACGCGCATGAGCACGGGCAGGTGGAGCTGCTCTGACATGTCGAAGGCTTCCTGCATCATGTCGTAGGCCTCTTGTTGCGAGCTGGGCTCGAGGGTGGGAACCATTGCGAACTTGGCATAGAAGCGGGAGTCCTGCTCGTCCTGGGAGGAGTGCATCGAGGGGTCGTCGGCCACGAGCACCACCAGGCCGCCGTTGGTGCCTGTCATGGCTGAGTTGACAAACGGGTCGGCGCAGACGTTGAGTCCTACGTGCTTCATGCATACCAGGGCGCGCTTGCCCATGAACGACATGCCGAGGGCGGCCTCCATGGCCGTTTTCTCGTTGGCAGACCAGCGGCGGTGTACGCCGCGCTCTGCTGCAAGGGGGGAGTTCTGGATATACTCTGTGATTTCAGTAGAGGGCGTGCCGGGATAGGCATAGACACCGCTCAGGCCTGCGTCGAGGGCTCCCTGAGCAATGGCTTCGTCGCCCAATAAAAGCTTTTTCATGTTTTCGTTCGGTTTGTTTACTTGCGGCGGCAAAGTTACAAAGAAATCTGCGTACTGCCAAACGTTACGACTTTTTTTTGCCCTCTGATGCTATTTATCTCCCGAAAAGTTTCGCTCACTCAGCATTTTTTTGTAAATTTGCAGCCTGAAAGCAAAAACTTGACAAGAGATGAGAATAGGATTCGACAACGACAAGTATCTGAAGATACAGTCGGAACACATACGTGAGCGCATTGCGCAGTTCGACGGCAAACTGTATATGGAGCTTGGCGGAAAGCTTTTCGACGACCACCACGCTTCGCGCGTGCTGCCGGGGTTCAAGCCCGACTCCAAGCTCCGCATGCTGGCTCAGCTGCGCAGCCAGATTGAGATTGTAATAGTGGTGAGTGCCGACGACATAGAGAAGAACAAGGTGCGTGCCGACCTCGGCATCACCTACGACGAGGATGTGCTGCGACTGAGAGAAGAGTTCATGAACAGGCAGTTCACCGTGGGCTCGGTGGTCATAACCCATTACGACGGGCAGCGGGCTGCCGACCAGTTCCGCCACCGCTTGGAGCGCTTGGGCATACGCAGCTATATACATTATCTTATTGACGGATACCCGCACAACGTTGAGCTGATAGCCTCGGACGAGGGCTTTGGCAAGAACGACTATGTGGAGACTTCGCGCGAGCTGGTGATAGTGACTGCGCCCGGACCGGGCAGCGGCAAGATGGCCACGTGCCTGTCGCAGCTGTACAACGAGAACAAGCGCGGTGTGCGGGCAGGATATGCCAAGTTCGAGACTTTCCCGGTGTGGAGCCTGCCTCTTAAGCATCCGGTGAACATTGCATACGAGGCTGCCACTGCCGACCTCAACGATGTGAACATGATAGACCCCTTCCACTTGGAGGCTTACGGGAAGATTGCCGTCAACTACAACCGCGACATTGAGATATTCCCCGTGCTGAACGCTCTGTTCGAGGGTATATACGGTGAGAACCCGTATAAGTCGCCCACGGACATGGGCGTCAACATGATTGGCTTCTGCATAAGCGACGACGACGCGTGCTGCCAGGCATCGCGCGACGAGATAATACGCCGCTACTACGCCGCAACGAACAAACTGGCCGACGGTGCCGACAACGAGAGCGAGGTGCACAAAATACAGATGCTCTTCAACCAGGCCAAGATAAACACGGCTTACAGGCGCGTGACCGTGGCGGCCAATGCAAGAAAGGAGGAGACAGGCCACACGTCGGCTGCCATAGAGCTGAGCGATGGCACTATCATTACTTCCAAGTCGTCGCCGCTCTTGGGGTGTAGTGCAGCTCTACTCTTGAACGCCACAAAGCACCTGGCCGGCATCGACCACAAAGTGAAGCTCATACCACAGTCGCTGATAGAGCCTGTGCAGAAGACCAAGACCGAATACTTGGGAGCGAAGAACCCAAGGCTGCATACCGATGAGGTGCTGGTGGCGCTGAGCGTGTTGTCGCAGCACGACGGCAACTGCAGGCTCGCACTGGAGCAGTTGCCGAAGCTGCGCGACTGCCAGGTGCACTCAACGGTGATGCTTTCGGAGGTTGACCGTAAGATATTCAAGAAGCTTGGATGCGGACTTACGTGCGACCCCGTGAGGAAGAAGTAACCTGAACATTAATAATATCAAAAAAAAATAACTACACTTGATTGTCATGAATAAGAACGAGAAATTTGTCATCACCATCAACCGTGAGCTGGGTTCAGGCGGACGCACCGTAGGCCGCATACTGGCAGAGAAGCTTGGAGTGCCTTTCTATGACAAGGCACTGGTAAAGACGCTGGAGAAGGAGTTTGACCTCTCGGTGGAAGAGATAGAAAAGCTCAAGGGTCGCAAGCACGACTGGTGGAGCGAGTTCAAGCGCAACCTGTCGATAGGCAAGGCCGTATCTGTAGGGACACAGTACTATCAGGTGCCTATGGCCGAGGTTCCCGACATGCTCACTACCGACGAGATGTTCGAGGCCGAGAAGCAAATACTACAGGGAATAGCCGAAACGGAGTCGTGTGTCATTGCAGGCCGAAGCGGATTCTTCGTGTTCCGCAATCATCCCAACCACTTCAGCGTGCTCATACAGGCACCCATGGAACACCGCGTAAACCGTGTGGCGCAGAAGCAGGGAATAGCGAGAGAAGAGGCCATGGAGGTAATTGAAAAGGTTGACAAGATGCGTGAGAGATACGTTAACAAGTACACCAAGACTTCACGCTACGACACGCGCAACTACGACCTCGTGATTAACATTGACGGGAAGACAGAGGACGAGGCCGCCGACTTCATACTGAGATACATTGGTTAGATAGACAATGCAAACGATTCAATTCCTTAGCCCTATGAAAAAGATGATGACAGCGGCCGCCATAGCCCTGTTTGTGGTGGGCGGCATAAATGCGAACGCACAAGACAACGTGAAAATAGGCAAGCAGAACATAACCGTGAAAGACGGCCGAATGACGCCCGAGGCTCTCTGGGCAATGGGGCGCATAGGCAGCTATAGTGCCTCGCCCGACGGCAGGCAGATAGTCTATCAAGTGGGCTACTACAGCGTAAAGTACAACAAGAGCCACCAGGTGCTCTACAAGATGCAGGCCGACGGCTCTGGCAAGCAGCTGTTGACCACCGGCGACAAGAATGAGACCGACGCACAGTGGATTGACAATGAGACGATAGCCTTTGTCACTGCGGGAGAGATATGGAAGATGAAGGCCGACGGCAGCAACCGCACGCAGCTCAGCAAAACCGACGGAGCCGTAGAGGGCTACCTCCTCTCGCCTGACAGGAAGAGGGCCATTGTGCTGAAGAGCATACCCTTCCACGGCATCATACAGAAAAACCCCGACGACCTGCCGAAGGCCACCGGACGCTTGGTAACCGACCTCATGTACCGCCACTGGGACCACTACGTCGAGTCCATACAGCACCCCTTCCTGGCCACGGTCACTACCGACGGCATTGCCGTTGGCAAGGACATTCTTCAGGGCATGCCCTTTGAGTGCCCCATGGAGCCTTTCGGAGGTGTTGAGCAGCTGGCGTGGTCGCCCGACTCCAAGACCATTGCCTACACCTGCCGCATGAAGAAGGGTCTGGAATACAGCATATCCACCGACTCAGACATCTTCCTCTACGACTTGGAGGCAGAGGAGGGGACGGTGGACAAGAACCGCAACCTATGCAAGGAAGGCGTAGACCTGCCCAACCAGCCTTTCGCCCAAGATGCACAAATGCGCCTGGACCCTACAAAGACCATGAAGCATCAGCGCATCAACAGCATAGGCAAGGAGCAGGGTGAAGACTACAATGTGGGCTACGACCAGAACCCGAAGTTCTCGCCCGACGGACGATACGTGGCGTGGCTCTCGATGGAGCGCGACGGATATGAGTCCGACCGCCAGCGCCTCTGTCTCTACGAACTCTCAACGGGCAAGAAGAGCTACATCACCGAGTCGTTCGACTCAGGAGTGGACGATTTCTGCTGGGCGCCCGACTCCAAGACTATTTATTTCATTGGTGTATGGCACGCCACGGAGAACCTCTACCGCACAAACATAAAGGGCGAGGTGATGCAGCTTACCGACGAGTGGGCCGACTTCGGCTCGCTGCAGATGCTCGACTCCAAGCGGCTGCTCATGGAGCGCCATTCGTTCACGGCTGCTGCCGACCTCTACGTGGTCACCCCGGGCAAGGACATTAAGAAGACCACCATCCAGCGACTGACGGAAGAGAACAAGCACATATTCGACCAGCTGGCAAAGCCCACTGTGAGGCAGCGATGGGTAAAGACCACCGACGGCAAGGAGATGCTCGTCTGGATAATACTTCCTCCCAACTTTGACGAGACAAAGAAATATCCCACGCTACTCTTCTGCGAAGGAGGCCCGCAAAGTCCGGTGTCGCAGTTCTGGAGCTACCGCTGGAACTTCATGATAATGGCCTCGCAGGGTTATGTCATCGTTGCACCAAACCGCCGCGGACTACCGGGATTTGGACAGGAGTGGCTTGAGGAAATCAGCGGAGACTGGACCGGGCAGTGCATGAAGGACTATCTCTCGGCCATTGACGATGCGGCCAAGAACCTTCCCTTCGTAGACAGCAACCGCATGGGAGCCGTGGGCGCGTCGTTCGGCGGCTTCTCCGTCTACTACTTAGCCGGACACCACGAGGGGCGCTTCAAATGCTTCATAGCCCACGACGGTGCCTTCAACCTTGAGGCTATGTACACCGAGACCGAGGAGAACTGGTTCTCGAACTGGGAATACGACGATGCCTACTGGAACAAGGACCGCACGGCAAATGCCGACCGCACATACAAAAACTCACCACACCTCTTCGTAGACAAGTGGGACACGCCCATTCTCTGCATACACGGCGAGAAGGACTACCGCATCAATGCCACACAGGGCATGTCGGCTTTCAATGCCGCCAGAATGAGAGGCATTGAGGCACAGCTGCTCATATTCCCCGACGAAAACCACTGGGTGCTGAAACCACAGAACGGCATTCTCTGGCAGCGCACTTACTTCAACTGGCTCGACAGGTGGCTGAAGAAATAGGATGAACACACACATACGTAAAATAAAAGAGAAAATACTACGACAATGAAGAAACTACTGATGATGGTTATGATGTGCCTGCCCATGGCGGTCATGGCACAGAACACATGGGAGATGGCCGAGGAGAAGGAGGGCGTTGCTGCCAACCCCGACCAGAAATACTTGGCGGGAGCCGTTCCCGTGGTCGACGGTAGGGTGGAGTTCCGCGCCACCATACAAGCACCGGGCAAGAATGCGCGTCAGGTTTACGACATAGTCAAGGCCTATATGGAAAAGATGACTACTGAGAAGAATCAGTTTGAGCAGAGCCGCATAGTAATCGACGAACCTGAAAGCGGCCGCGTGATTGGCTCATACCAGGAGTGGCTCGTCTTCAAGTCTACAGCCCTGAACCTCGACCGCACACGCCTGTTCTTCAACCTTGTTGCCGAATGCTCCGACGGAAAGGCCGACATCACCCTCACGCGCATACATTATTTATATGAAGAGGAGCGCGACCCACAGGCAATAAAGGCAGAGGACTGGATTACAGACGAGCAGGGACTGAACAGGAAGAAGACCAAGCTGGCACGAGTGTCTGGCAAGTTCCGTCGTAAGACCATCGACCGTAAGGACTTCTTGTTCAACAAGTTCACGGAATTGCTTAAATAAACGGTAAGTGCGATGGACGAACTCGACAACAGCCTGCCAAAGGCTGAGACGGAAAAGACGGGACTGCCACGAAGGCACAGACGCGGGCCGAAGCCAATAGTAGACGAGAGCAAGACACGCAAGCTGCGCAATGTACTTAACATTGTGTTCATAGTGGGCTGCATCTTGGGCATGGCTTGGTACTTCTATTCTGACCACACCACAGCCTACTACATACTCATTGTGGCGTCGGTGTTCAAGTTTGTCGAGCTTACGCTCAGAATCATGAGGATATAGAAATATGAGGATAGCTGTCAGAACATACAGCAGCAAAATGCGCCGTTTGTCGGCAGGGGTATGGACCTCTGCCGCAATGCTGTTCTTTGTGACAACGACATCGATGGCACAGGGCTTCAACCAGATTGATGCCGACGGAAACGTGACGCAGCAGAACGACAACCGCAACTTCAACCCCCACAACAACGATTCCACCAAAAGCAGCGGCAAGGAGGTGCCGCAAGGACTGTACGTCTGGACTGTCGACGGTCGCTTCGGCGACATCAGGCCTGCCGAGCCCGACACCTTGCAGCACCTGTACATGAAAAGCATATTCAACACAGGCCTGCACGGTGAGTACAACTCCACGGGAAACAACTACACCCCGCGACAGAACCGCATATTCATCGACCGCGACGAGTCGGACGAGTTTATCTTTACTACGCCCTACAGCTACATCTTAACCAAGCCCGACGAGTTCCACTTCACCAATACACTCTCGCCGCTTACCAACCTGACTTACGACAACTGCGGCGACAAGCAGAACGGCGAGGACCACCTTGAGGCTAAGTTCGCCGTGAACGCCGGCAAGCGCATAGGTGCCGGTTTCGACCTCGACTACTCCTACGCCCGCGGTTACTTCTCAAACCAGAGCACGTCGCACTTCGGGGCAACACTGTTCGCCTCATACCTCGGCGACCAGTACAAGGCCCACCTGCTTTTCAGCAACTATCACCAGAAGGCTGCCGAGAACGGCGGTATCACCAACGACAACTACGTCACACACCCAGAAGCCTCTACCGAGAACTATACCGAAAGCGAGATTCCCACAGTGCTCTCGCGCAACTGGAACCGCAACGACAACCAGCACCTGTTCTTCACCCACCGATACTGCCTGGGCTTCTACCGCAAGGTGGAGATGACCGAGGCAGAGAAGAAGGCACGGCAGTTTGCTGCCGAGTCGAAGAAGGAAAACGCGAAGAAAAAGAAAAAAGATGAGAACACCATGGAGATGGCCGACAGCCTCAGCATGGCAACGGCGGAAGCAGAGGATGAGCCTGAAGACCCGAACATGAAGGAGGAGTTCGTGCCTGTGACAAGCCTCATACACACCTTGGAGCTAAACAACTTCAAGCGCATATACCAGGCCTACAGCGTGCCAAGCAACTACTACGCCGAGCAGTTCTATGAAGGCGGCTACGAGATAAGGGGCGACACACTCTACGACCGCACCAGATACCTGGAGCTTAAGAACACCATTGCGCTGGCACTCCTCGAGGGGTTCAACAAATACGCCCGTGCCGGCATCAAGGCTTTTGTCTCACATGAGCTGCGTAAGTTCCAGATACCAGACACCCTTGACGGGTACTACAGTCAGGGGAGGTACAATGAGAATGACATCAGCATAGGCGGACAGCTGACAAAGACCGAGGGCAAGACGCTGCACTACGACATTCTTGGCGAGACATGGATAGCTGGAAAAGACATCGGGCAGCTGAAGCTCGACTTCAACGGCGACATCAACCTGCCACTCCTCGGTGACACCGTACAGTTGGCTGCAAAGGCATACTTCTACAGGCTCACTCCCACTTTCTTCCATGAGAAGTTCCACTCAAAATATATATGGTGGGATGCCGACCTCTCAAAGGAGACACGCACCCGCATAGAGGGCATGCTTTCATACCCCAAGACCAAGACCAGCCTGCGGGTGGCCATCGAGGAGGTGCAGAACTATACCTACTTCGGCATGAGCTACGACTACTCAGACAATGCGCGCACCAATATGACGGCCAGCATAATGCAGCATGGTGGCAACATCAACATCATGACAGCACAGCTCTGCCAGAATTTCCGCTACGGGGTGTTGAACTGGGAGAACATGGTCACATGGCAGAACTCCAGCAACAAGGACGTGCTGCCGCTGCCGTCTCTCAACATCTGGACAAACCTGTTCCTGAAGTTCAAGATTGCACGTGTGCTCAACACGGAGATAGGTGCCGACATGACCTACTTCACCAAGTACTACGCACCCGACTACTGCCCACTGCTCGGACAGTTCGCTGTGCAGCAGAATGCTGACAGCCGTATAGAGCTGGGCGGGTTCCCTTTCATCAACGTCTATGCCAACATGCACCTTAAGCGGGCACGCTTCTTCATAATGATGAGCAACGTAGCAGCAGGTGCCGCCAACCGAATGACGTTCCTTACTCCTCACTATCCCACCAACAGCTCTGTGCTGCGATTGGGCGTGAGCTGGAACTTCACCAACTGACCGCCAACGCCCGATATACCCATGAACAGAAAACAGCGCTATCAGTACATCATCGACTACTTCCGCCGGGAGATGCCACAGGTGACCACCGAGCTGGAGTTCGGCAGCGTCTTCCAGCTGCTGGTGGCCGTAGTGCTCAGTGCACAGTGCACAGACAAGCGCATCAACCAGGTGACGCCGCAGCTCTTCAGCAAATACCCCGACGCGGCCACAATGGCCGGAGCCGAGGCCGATGACATCTACGAGCTGATAAGCAGCGTGTCGTACCCCAACGCCAAGGCTCGACACCTTGTTGAGATGTCGCGGCGCATAGTCGATGATTTCGGTGGAGAGGTGCCTCACGACATGGACCAGCTGCTGACACTGCCTGGGGTGGGACGCAAGACGGCAAACGTGATTCAGGCCGTAGCCTTCGGACAGGCAACAATGGCCGTCGACACACACGTCTATCGCGTAAGCCACCGCCTCGGACTCGTCGGCCCGCGCGACAACACACCGCTGAAGGTGGAACGTGCACTCGTCGCCAATATTGCCGAGGCCGACCGACCGCTGGCACACCACTGGCTGCTGCTCCACGGCCGATATGTGTGTACCTCGCAGCGCCCCAAGTGCAACAACTGTGGCCTTGCCGACATCTGCCCCAAGAAGCTGGAAGGTTCAAAACTATAGTTTACACTAATCAATAACAATACTTAAACAACAACAATCATGAAACTAACAGAAATACTGAACAGCCAGTACAACAAATCTGAATGGGAAGCCAAGGGCTACCAGCTACCCAAGTTCGACATCGCTGCCGTAAGGAAGAAGACTCACGACGAGCCTACGTGGGTGCACTTCGGAGGAGGCAACATTTTCCGTGCTTTCCCCGCTGCCATTCTCAACGACGCGCTCAACACTGGTAATTACGACCGAGGAGTGATTGTGGCCGAGACATTCGACTTCGAGGTTGTAGACAAGGCCTACGCTCCATACCAGAACCTGTCGCTGCTCGTCAGCCTCCAGTCTACAGGAACCATCGAGAAGAAAGTCATAGCCAGTGTCACCGAGGCACTGAAGGCCGACCCCCAGTTTGCCGACTGGCAGCGCCTTGTTGAGGTGTTCCGCAACCCGTCGCTGCAGATGATTTCGTTTACCATTACCGAAAAGGGCTATGGATTCAACGACGCCGACCTGGCACGTGGGCTGAAGCCCGTGTTCGCCATGGGTAAGGTGACGGCACTCCTCTATGAGCGCTGGCAGGCTGGCCAGCTGCCACTTACCGTTCAGTCGATGGACAACTGTTCGCACAATGGCGACAAGGTCAAGGCCGGAGTGTTCGCATACGCCGAACGATGGGCTGCCGACGGACTTGTGCCACAGGCGTTCGTAGACTATCTCAAGGACGAGACGAAGATAACCTTCCCATGGTCGATGATTGACAAGATAACCCCCCGTCCGCACGAGAAAGTCAAGGAAATGCTTGCTCAGGACGGATTCGAGGACAACAAATACATCGAGACAGAGAAGCACACCTTCACAGCACCGTTCGTCAACGCCGAGGAAGTGCAGTATCTCGTTATCGAGGACAACTACACCAACGGGCGCCCGCCGCTCGACCTTGGAGGGGCACTGTACACCACACGCGAGACCGTGGACAAGGTGGAGACCATGAAGGTGACCACCTGCCTGAACCCGCTGCACACCGCAATGTCCATCTACGGATGCATGCTGGGCTACACGCTCATCTCTGCCGAGATGGCCGACGCCGACCTGCGCCCATTCGTTCAGAAGTTAGGATATATCGAGGCTATGCCCGTGGTCACCGACCCGGGAGTGCTCAATCCCTACGAGTTTATCGGTGCCGTTATCAACCGCCGACTGCCCAACCCGTTCATGCCCGACGCCCCGCAGCGCATAGCCATGGATACCAGCCAGAAGCTGCCCATCCGCTTCGGCGAGACCATCAAGAAGTACATTGCCCGCGGACTCGACATGAGCAACCTCGTGCTGATTCCTCTGACCCTTGCCGGATATGCCCGCTATCTTAAGGGCATCAAGGACGACGGAACACCTTTCGACTGTTCGCCCGACCCCATGCTCGCCGAGATGCAGGCCATCGTGGCTCCGCTCGAGATAGGCAAGGCCGACCAGGACTATTCCTGCCTGCGCAAGCTCTATAGCCGTAAGGACGTCTTCGGCCTCGACCTTTATGAGGCAGGACTTGGATGTCAGATAGAGGGAATGGTTCGCGAGCTGTTTGCTGGCAACGGTGCCGTGCGCGCCACACTCCATAAGTATGTCTCTGCACGCTGACGGACAAGCGTGCCACACAAAACCAATGAGATGAAGATAACACGAATAGCACTTTACGCCGTTATTTGCCTGACACTCACTTGTCAGGCATTAACGGCACAAAACTCACAGAAGCTGCCTGCGGCAGCTGACAGTACGGCTGTGGCCGACAGTGTGGACATCAGCGAGCTGGCCCGCGAGGCCGCTGCCGACGACGACGGGCTGGTGGGCGGCATGCTTGCCGACGACGAGCTGGAATCAGAGGGCGGCTTCCACCAGATGTTGAAGATCAAGTTCATTGAGGGCAACGCCGGATTCATGTCGCTCGTGGCACTTGCTTTGGTGCTGGGCCTGGCTTTCTGCATAGAGCGACTTATCTATCTTACGCTGTCGGAGGTGAACGCCCGGAAGCTGATGGGCGACGTTGACGCGCTGGTGATGAAGGGCGACATAGAGGGTGCCAAGCAGATTTGCCGCGACACCCGCGGCCCCGTGGCCTCTGTGTGCTATCAGGGACTGCTCCACATTGCCGACAAGCCCGATGCCATAGAACGCTCCATAGTAGCCTATGGCTCTGTGCAGGCTGCCAACCTGGAGCGTGGCTGTTCGTGGATAAAGCTGTTCATATCCATAGCCCCGTCGCTGGGATTCCTCGGCACGGTGATAGGCATGGTAATATCGTTCGACCGCATTCAGACTGCCGGCGACATAAGTCCGACGGTGGTTGCCGAGGGAATGAAGGTGGCGCTCATAACAACCATCTTCGGCATTGTGGTGGCGCTGATACTGCAGGTGTTCTATAATTATATTATGGTGAAGATAGAGCACCTGACACAGCAGATGGAAGAGTCGGCCATCACGCTGCTCGACACCATTGCAAAATACAAGGAGGGTGCCAATGGCTGATGCAGCTCCCATATATGTCGACATGGTGCTGTGGGCTGTCTACGTGCTGCTTGTGCTCACCATAGCGGCGGCTGTCTACTCAGCCTTCCACGGAGTGCGCACTCATGGCAGGCAGGTGGCCGAGAGCCGCCTCATCCACCGTGCCGCCACAGGCGCCATTGCCGTGCCGGTGGTGGTGATGGCTGTAAGCTACGCCCTCGCCTCCACCAAGCCTCTCACCATCAACGGACATGCGTTCGACTCTGTCGTCTGGCTTAGGCTCACCGACATGTTCATCTTTACGTCAATCACTCTCATTATTGTATGTTTCGCCATCGTCATAGCGACGAAGTTCCGTCGCTGAACACCACATCGACAGCCGACATATCGTTCATGCTGCTGATATTCTTCCTTGTCACGTCGTCGATGGACACCGACAAGGGACTCTTCCGCCAGCTGCCACCGGCGCCGCAAGAGCAGGAGCAGCTGTTGGACGTGAAGGCCGACGATGTGCTCATTGTGCGATTAGACGCTAACGACAGGCTAACATGCCAGGGCGACACCATAGGCACTGATGAGCTCACCGAGCGTGTCGTTGCATTCGTCAAGGAGCGCGGAGCAGCCCATGTGGTGTCTGTTAGGACTCACCGCAGCACCACATACAACGCCTACTTCCAGATGCAGCAGGCTCTGGTGAAGGCATACGCACGCCTGCATTGTCAGCAGCGCATCAGCGAGGAGGAGCCTGAGGGCGACAAAGAAGAAGGAGGGGCAACACCATGATTTCACGCGGAGCATTCACTAACGGAGGCATGCGCTTCAGGCACTCCCAGCGCGGAGTGCCGTCGCTGAACACGGCGGCCTTGCCCGACCTTATCTTCACCGTGCTCTTCTTCTTTATGATTGTCACCACGATGAGACAGGTGGAGCGCAAGGTTAGCTACCGTGTGCCGCAGGGTACAGAGATAAGCAAGCTGGGGCATAAGTCGTCGGTGGTCTACATCTCCATAGGTCCGCCAGCCCCACACTTGAGGGCAACTATGGGCACTAAGACGTGTATACAGCTTAACAACAAACTGGCAACGACAGACGACATAGTAGAGTTCATCAACGCCGAGCGCGCACGCATGACTCCTGAGGAGGCCCAGCGAATGACCGTAAGCCTGAGGATAGACCGCAATACGGAGATGGGCGTGGTGGCCGACGTGAAGATGGCTCTTCGCCGTGCCAAGGCTACGCGAGTGAACTATTCGGCAACAAAGAAACCCAGTCCGGCCACTCCCAAAGGAAAGGGCCGGTAGGTAAGGAAACAAGAAGGGAGGCCCTGCGGCCTCCCTTTCTGCTATTTGTTGTAGTACTTCAGCGCCTCAGGCATCCAGCCCTGAATGTTCTTGATGCGGGTGGCATCCGAAGGGTGGTCGCTGAGAAACTCTGCCGTCTGGTTTGACGACGCGGCCGACATGCGCTGCCAGAACGTGGTGGCCACGCGCGGGTCGTAGCCTGCCATTGCGGCAAAGATCAGGCCCATGTGGTCGGCTTCGTTCTCATGGTTGCGCGAATACTTCAGGTTGCCGAAGTTGAAGTTCAGGGCAGCCACCGTCTGCAATATGCTCTGCGTGTTGGTGCCCATGCCTAACGCTCCGGCAATGGCAGAGCCTATCTGCAAGCCCTGCTGCTGGCGCATCTGAGTGCTGAGCTGCTCGGCAGAGTGACGCGCCACGGCGTGGGCAATCTCGTGGCCCAGCACTATGGCCAGCGAGGCCTCGTCCTGAGTGACAGGCAGCAAACCCTCGTATACCACAATCTTTCCGCCAGGCATGCACCATGCGTTCACGTTCTTGTCCTGAACCAGGTTGAACTCCCAATTATAGTTGCTCACATCGTTGGCCTGTCCGTTGGCTTTGAGATAGTTCACCACGGCCGATGCCAACTTCTGTCCCACACGCTTCACCATTGCAGTGTTGGTGGCATTGGTCGACACCTTGGCCGACTTCATGAATTCCTGATACTGCTGCGAGGCCAACGAGAGCACTTCACCGTCGCTGACCATCAGCGTCTGCTGTCTGCCCGTAATGGGCACTGTCGACGTAGTGCCGCAGCTAACCATCACGACGGCAACCATCGAGATAAGAATAACTTTTATTGTCTTCATAGTTAATATTTATTATGGTTTTATGTTCACTAACGACCGCAAAGTTACAAATAATTGAGAGAAAAACCAAACATTATTACAGTTTTTCCTCTCTACCTTCACATAATTCAATAATTTTGCCTAATTTTGCAGCATCATTATTATTATGACTATGAGAAAGGAAATGTTGTTTATCGCGGCCATCGCGACACTCAGTGCCCAGGCCGCACAGCCGCAAGACAGTATCAGCGGAAAGTATTACCGACTGTTCACACCTGTCACCCTCTATCACCAGATTGCCGCCAACCAGCTGTCGCTCGACGGTGAGGACAACGGCGAGGACTATGCAGCGACGGCTGCCGTCGACCAGGCACTTATGAATGTCTATCTCAACAGGCCAGACCTTGTGGAGGTCACCGAGAGCCAGCTGCAAGAGTCTGGTTCGCTGCGCGACGACATCGACAAGCCCATTACCAACAAGGTGGAACTCGTGGATAAAGCCACACCCATTGCCGATGAGCCGGACACCGTGGCCACTGAGGTGATGGTGACTAAGCCGAAGTTCTGGACAAAGAAGGGCGACGGATTCCTGCAGTTCATGCAGAACTATATCTCAGGAAACTGGTACAAGGGCGGCGAGAGCAACTACGCCCTGATGGGAAATGTGACACTCGAAGCCAACTACGACAACAAGGCCAAGTGGAAGTGGGACAACAAGCTTGAGGCAAAGCTCGGATTCCAAACGTCGCGCTCCGACTCCGTACATAAGTTCAAGTCGAACGAAGACCTGCTGCGACTCACGTCGAAGCTCGGCTTGCAGGCTTCAAAGCACTGGTACTACACACTGCAGTTCATAGGCTACACCCAGTTTGCACGGGGATTCAAGTCGAACGACAACAAGACCTACTCCGACTTCATGTCACCCTTCAACCTGAACCTCGGCCTTGGTATGGACTACAAGATTGAGTCGAAGGACAAGCGCCTCACAGGCTCGATAAACCTTTCGCCCTTCGCCGTCAACTACCGATATGTTGACCGCACATGGTTCAAGGAAAACGAATGGTTCCCGAAGCGCTACGGCATAGACCCGGAGAAGCACTCGCTCACCGACTTCGGTTCGCAGGTGACGGCAAACGCCGAGTGGAAAATCTCTGAGACGGTGAAGTGGAAGTCGCGATTCTACGCCTTTACCTCATACAAGCGCGCCGAGATTGAGTGGGAAAACACGTTCGAGCTGAGAGTGTCGAAGTACATCACAGCCAACATCTTCCTCTATCCGCGATTCGACGACTCCAACAAGCGCGACGAAGACCTCGGCTACTGGCAGTTCAAGGAATACTCGTCAATAGGCTTCAGCTACAGCTTCTGAAAAGCCTTTCGACAAAGAATTAATAATTATCCGCAAAGATACCACGAAAGCCCGAAGGGCTGATAAGACCACAGGCAGGGGTTGTTACCCCTGCAAGTCAGCGGCGTGAAGGCAACCATAAAGAATTATCATCCCCCAAGGGGGAATGAGGGAGATTAGCAGAAACCCCGCTCCGGAAATCCGAAGCGGGGTTCTGTGTTTGTTTGGAATAAATTGTTTCTTTGTTTTGTTAAGCCTCAGCGCTGGGTATAACAGAAACGACGCTCTTGTCGCGCTTGCCCTTGTGGAACTGCACCGTTCCATCAACGAGAGCGTACAGCGTGTCGTCCTTACCAATAGCCACATTGTTGCCGGGGTTGTGCTTGGTGCCGCGCTGGCGAACGATGATGTTGCCTGCTAAGCACTGCTGGCCGCCAAATATCTTGACGCCAAGTCGCTGAGCTGCTGACTCGCGACCGTTCTTAGAACTACCTACACCTTTTTTATGAGCCATACTGAAGTCCTCCTTACTTTAAGCGGTTACTGATTTGATTTCTAACTCTGTGAACTGCTCACGGTGACCATTGCGCTTGCGGCTGTCCTTGCGGCGCTTCATCTTGAAGACAATCACCTTGTCGCCCTTTACGAGCGGGTTCACAACTTCACATACTACCTTTGCACCCTCTACGGTGGGGGCACCTACCGTTACTGCGCCGTCAGCATCTACGAGCAGCACCTTGTCAAATTCAACAGTCTTGCCAGCCTCAACATCCTTGATGTGGTGAACAAAGAGCTTCTTGCCCTGCTCGGCCTTGAACTGCTGACCCTGAATCTCTACAATTGCGTACATTTTGCTTTTTATTTGATTTTTGGGTTTTTTCCGTGAGGCGGCGCACGTCCGTACGCACTTCATTCTGCCCCTGCGGACTCAATTCGGGGTGCAAAGGTACTACTTTTTTGCGACATACCTACCCTTGCCTGTCACCTTTCGCTTCGCAATTACATTTATTTAACAGTTAAGGGCAGGTATGTTATATAAATTCTATACACATCTATAGGAAGAAGATGCCTTGGCATCGAAAGGGCAAAAACATTTTTTGGGGCTTTTGCCCTTGCAGGCGTATTTCCCCGCCCCTTCGCCCCCAGGGCGCTGCCCCGGGCTATGTGCTTTTTGGACTTTCTGGCCGTTTCCCCAGCAAGAGGTTTACAATGTGGTGTGATTACCCCCAAAAAACCACCGAAAAAGCTTTCGTTTTTCCTTTTTCCTGTCCCAAAAGTCGATGGTTTTCTGAATGTTATTTGCTCTTTTCTACCGTGAAACATTGGGGGTCATCCGTAGAGTGGCACTTTACAATCGTAAAGTGGCACTTAATTTCAAAAAAGTGCCACTTTAGCTCCGTAAAGTGCCACTCTACGGATGACCCCCAATGTCACACAGTTTCTCGCAAGCGTGCGCATGAAAATTGTAGTAATAGTAAAACAGGTAAAGGAACGACAAATGGGAATGATAAGGCTCAGGTCATTGCAGCATTGCGAGGAATTCGTCTTCGCTTACTATTCTTATGCCGAGCTTCTTTGCTTTCTCAAGCTTTGAGGGACCCATGTTGTCGCCTGCGAGTATGAAGGAAGTCTTTCCGCTGATGCTGCCAACGTTTTTCCCGCCGTTCTGCTCAATTATGAGCTTGTATTCGTCGCGGCTGTGATGCTGGAACACACCGCTTATGACTATCGACTGTCCGGCAAGGCGGTTGCTTTGTGCTGCAGTCTGCTCGGCCGACAAGGCGAACTGCAGCCCGTAGCCACGCAGGCGCTCCACTATCTCTCGGTTTTGCGGGTTTGCAAAGTAGGCAACGATGCTCGAAGCCATCACTTCGCCCACGCCCTCTACTTCCTGCAGCTCTTCGGGTGTGGCTGCCATCAGGGCATCCATAGACTTGAAGTGTCGTGCAAGAAGGCGTGCTGTTGTCTCTCCAATGAACCTGATGCCAAGTGCGAAGACCACTCGCTCGAAGGGTACGTTCTTCGACTGCTGTATGCCGTTGACCACTTTCTGTGCAGAAGTTGTGCGTGAGCCATCGCCGTTAATCTGCTGTACTTCAATGTCGTACAGGTCTGCTATGTTTCTTATTATTTTCCGGCGGTAGTACTCGTCTACGGTCTCCGGGCCGAGCGACATGATGTTCATTGCGCGGCGGGAGATGAAGTGCTCTATGCGACCTTTTATCTGTGGCGGGCAACCTGTGTCGTTGGGGCAGTACCATGCAGCCATCTTGCCTCTGTCTCCTTCTGTGGAGAGTGGCGCTTGCGGCAGGCTCTTGATAAGCGGTGTGCCGCACTCGGGACAGCGCTTGATGAAGGTGACGGGCTGAGAGATGATGGGTCGCTGGTCGATGTCTACGCCCACTATCTTTGGGATTATCTCTCCGCCCTTTTCCACATAGACGTGGTCTCCTATGTGGAGGTCGAAGGAGCGGATGAAGTCCTCGTTGTTGAGTGTGGCTCGGCGAACGGTGGTGCCTGCAAGCTGCACTGGCTCCATGTTGGCCACGGGGGTTACGGCTCCTGTGCGTCCCACCTGGTAAGTCACCTCAAGCAGTGTGGTGCAGGCGCGTTCAGCCTTGAACTTATATGCTATTGCCCATCGTGGAGACTTGGCAGTGAATCCCAATGCCCGTTGCTGCCTGAGGGAGTTTACCTTGAGCACGATGCCGTCGGTGGCCACGGGCAGGTTCTTGCGCTGCTGGTCCCAATAGTCTATGTAGCTTATTATCTCTTCCACGCTGTGGGCCTTCTTCATTCCCTGGCTGATCTTGAATCCCCATGAGCGTGCCGTTTCAAGATTTTCCAGGTGCCCTTCTGCTGGCAGGTTTTCGCCCAGCAGATAATAGAGGTAGGCGTCGAGCTGTCGTGCAGCCACCACCCTGGAGTCGAGGCTCTTTAGCGTTCCGCTGGCGGCATTGCGTGGGTTGGCAAAGAGCGGCTCTTCTGCTGCCTCGCGCTCGGCGTTGAGTCGCTCGAAGCTTTTCCACGGCATAAGAATCTCTCCGCGTATCTCGAACTCTCTCGGCGGCAGGTTGGGGGCATCGGGCTGTGGCACCAGCACCAAGGGTATGGACCTGATTGTCCTGACGTTCTGCGTTACGTCGTCGCCGTGTACTCCGTCGCCTCTTGTGACGGCCTGTGTGAGCTTTCCGTCGACATAGGTTAGTGATATTGACAGTCCGTCGTATTTCATCTCGCAGCAAACATCGAACGGTTCACCGGCAAGTCCTTTGCTGACAGAGTCATACCAGTCTCTGACATCCTGTTCACTATAGGTGTTTGCAAGCGAGAGCATTGGGTAGCGGTGAGTCACCTGTCGGAACTCCTGCTGCAAGTCGCTGCCTACGCGCTGTGTGGGGGAGTTTGGGTCGTATAGCTCTGGGTGGCGCGCCTCCAAGTCCTGCAGCTCGTGCATCAGCATGTCGAAATCGTAGTCACTGATTGTGGGCTGGTTGTCTACGTAGTATCTGTGGTTGTGCTCATGCAGCTCTTGTCGCAGCTGGGCTATGCGTTGCTCTTCGTTCATACTTTATTGGTGTGGCTTTTCAGAAGAAAATCTCAGGTTCAGAATTGTATGGGATTGCCTATGCAAGCGTTAGGCATCTGGATGTTTATCATGTTGCATACGGTAGGTGCAATGTCGGTTATCGACGTTGGCTTTGACGTGCGTCCGTGTGGCACTTTCCAGCCGAAGAAAAGCAGCGGTATGTGTGAATCGTATGGATTCCACGAGCTGTGGGTGGTTCCCGTGGGCGAGGATGCACTTCCGAAGCTGTACCATGACGGCTCAATGATTACCTGTATGTCGCCTGAGCGTTGCGCATGCCATCCGCGAATGGCGCGTTCGCGGAGGAAAGCGGGTAGGGTAGTCAGTGCTGCCGCGTCGTAGTCGAAAGCATAGACCACATGTGGCTGTTGTCTCAGGAAGCTGACGGCAGCCGCCTTGACGGCCTTAATGTCAAGTCCTTTGTCGGCAATGCGCTTGTGGTTGAGATAGAAGCGGAACTCCAAGGATGTCCTTACAAGGCTGTCGGCTCCGAACAGATTGTTGAGGTGGGCATTGAGCTTCTGCCTGATGTCGCTGTTCATCCATCGCCCGGCCGGCATCTTGTGCTCCTGCATGAAGACGTCGTTGTGGGCAGCACCGTGGTCGGCGGTAAGGAAGAGCAGATAGTTGCCCTTGCCCACCTTGCTGTCGAGTAATGCCAGCAGGCGTGCAATCTGCTTGTCCAGTTCCAAGTAAGCCTTGTCGGTGTGTTCGCCGCGCGTGCCCCATTTGTGCCCTATAGCGTCGGTCTGCGAGTAGCTGATGCATAGCATGTCGGTATCGTCTCCCTGTCCCAAGCGTTCGGCTTTGACGGCCTCCATAGCCATCTCTGTGATGAGCGTTGCCATATATGGGCTTGTGTTGATGGCGTCGCCGAGTCTTTTCACCTCAGCGTTGCCCTTGAGCTTGCTGTTGTAGAAGCTCACCCAGTCGGGCAGCTTGTCCATATAGTATGTGGAGGTGATGAACTTCTTGTTTCTGCGGTCGTACCAGAATGAGCCGTTGGCAGTGTGGCCTCCGGGCAGTATGGCGGCCCTGTCCTTGTAGGAGATGCTGAAGACCTTGGAGTGGAAGTCGGTGTGCAGCCTGAGCTGGTCGCCAATGGTGGTGGCCAGCAGCAGGTGTGGCGATGCCTGTCCTATCTCGCTATTGTCGGAGCCAACAGTTTGTACCGACTTGTCGGCTACGCTGCTTGTTGAGCGCCCGTCAATCAGGAACGTGTTGCCGGCGATGCCGTGAAGGGCTGGAGTGGAACCGGTGTAAACGCTGGAATGGCCTAATGCCGTCACTGTGGGCAAGTAGTCAATCATGGTGTTGTCGCATGAGTAGCCCTCCTCTATCAGGCGCTTTATGCCGTCCTTGGCAAACTTGTCGTAGTAGCGCGATAGGTAGTCCCACCGCATCTGGTCTACGACGATGCCCACCACCAACTTAGGGTGCTCGTTGAACCCTATTGCCGACAGCGCTGCCGCATTGAAAATGGAACAGCAGATGATAGTAATAAACAGTAGTCTTTTCATGATGCTTGTAGTATTGATTTTGCAAATGTACGCATAATTATTGAGAAAAACACGCAGTAGGGCGATTCTTTTTGCTAAAAAAACAAAAAACATCTGTGCGCGTGGGTTTCTTTTGCGTTTTTTTTCATAACTTTGTCAGAAAATAAACCAAAGAAATCAATAACCGAAAACAATTAACGATTATGGAAAACAATGCACAGCTCATTGCCCAGTGCGAGGCACGGGCAAAACAGTGGCTTTCTCCGGCCTTTGACGAGGAGACACGTAACCAGGTACAGGCAATGCTCGACTCAGAGGACAAGACGGCTCTTATCGATGCCTTCTACCAGAACCTGGAGTTCGGTACAGGCGGTTTGAGAGGAATCATGGGTGCGGGCACCAATAGGATGAACAAGTACATCGTTGGTATGGCCACACAGGGTTTTGCCAACTACATTCTCAAGGCTTTCCCCGGTCGCACCGACCTCAGCGTGGTGGTAGGCCATGACAACCGCAACAACGGCCGCATGTTCGCCGAGTCGGTAGCCGCCATTTTCTCTGCCAACGGCATCAAGGCTTACCTCTTCGAGAGCCTTCGCCCAACGCCGGAAATCTCGTTTGCCATCCGCCAGCTTGGCGCCCAGGCAGGCGTAAACGTTACAGCCAGCCACAATCCCCGCGAATACAACGGCTACAAGGCATACTGGGATGACGGCGCACAGGTGCTCTCCCCGCACGACAAGGGCATTATAGAGGAGGTGAACAAGGTGCAGATAGAGGATGTGAAGTTCGAACCCAACTACGACCTCATCGAGATTATTGGCGGCGAGATGGACTGGGACTACCTGCAAGCCGTACGCGAGGCAATGGTCGACCAGGATGTGATACTTCGCCAGAAAGACCTGAACATAGTCTATTCGCCCATGCACGGCACTGGTCGAGTCATCATTCCCGAGGCACTGCGCTCATGGGGCTTCCAGAACATACACGTGGTGCGCGAGCAGATGGTCATCGACGGCAACTTCCCGACGGTGGTGTCTCCCAACCCGGAGAATGCCGAGGCTATGACGCTTGGCATGAAGCTTGGCACTAAGATCAACGCCGACCTCGTGATTGCGTCCGACCCTGATGCCGACCGCCTTGCCATAGTATGCCGCAACAACAAGGGCGAATGGGAGATTCTCAACGGCAACCAGACGGCAATGATGTTCTCGTGGTACATCATTACCAACAAGAAGAAGCTCGGACAGCTCAAGGGCAATGAGTTCATGGTGAAGACCATTGTCACCTCTGAGATGATTGCCGCCATTGCCAAGAAGAACGGCGTGGAGATGTTTGACGAGTACACGGGCTTCAAGTGGATTGCCTACCGCATACGCGTCAACGAGGGCAAGAAGAAGTATATAGGCGGTGGAGAGGAGTCGTTCGGATTCCTGCCGTTCGACAAGGTGCGCGACAAGGACTCACCCGCTTCCATCTGCCTCATCTGCGAGATTGCCGCATGGGCAAAGGACAACGGCATGACGCTCTACGACCTGCTTATGAACATCTATTCCGAGTACGGATTCTCCAAGGAGACCACCATCAACGTGGTGAAGCCCGGTAAGAGCGGCGCCGACGAGATAAAGCAGATGATGACCGACTTCCGCGCCAATCCTCCGAAGGAGCTGGGAGGCTCCAAGATATGCCTCTGGAAGGACTACCAGAGCCTTGAAGCCACCAAGGCCGACGGCACTGTAGAGAAGCTCGACATGCCGGCAACGGCCAATGTGCTGCAGTGGTTCACCGAGGATGGCATCAAGATCAGCGTGCGCCCATCAGGCACCGAGCCTAAAATAAAGTTCTACACAGAGATCAAGGACAACAGCTTCAAGGGCGCCGACAGCTATGAGCGCTGCACAAAAGCTGCCGAGGAGAAGATAGAAGCCATCAAGAAGAGCCTGAACCTTTAATTACCTATAATAACCGACACAATGAACATTCCATCAGCATTCTGGCTCGTGCCCGTGGCAAGCATAGTGGCATTGAGCATGGCCTGGTACTTCTTCCGCCAGATGATGGCTGAAGACGAAGGCACGCCTCGTATGCGCGAGATAGCAAGTCATGTGCGCCACGGCGCCATGGCATATCTGCGCCAGCAGTATAAGGTGGTAACCATGGTTTTCGTGGTTCTCGCCATTGTCTTCGCCTTCATGGCCTACGTGCTACACGTGCAGAACCCATGGGTTCCTGTGGCATTCCTGACAGGAGGATTCTTTTCCGGCCTGGCAGGATTCTTCGGCATGAAGACCGCCACCTACGCCAGCGGGCGCACAGCCAACGGTGCCCGCCAGGGACTAAACCGCGGCCTCAAGGTGGCTTTCCGCTCAGGCGCCGTCATGGGACTCGTCGTGGTAGGCCTCGGCCTGCTTGACATAGCCATGTGGTTCCTCATACTGAGCCACTTCTATCCCGGTACGGGCATCTCGCTCGTGACTATCACCACCACCATGCTCACATTCGGCATGGGCGCCTCCACGCAGGCACTCTTTGCACGTGTGGGCGGCGGCATCTACACCAAGGCCGCCGACGTGGGAGCCGACCTTGTGGGAAAGGTTGAGCAGGACATTCCTGAGGACGACCCCCGCAATCCGGCAACCATTGCCGACAACGTGGGCGACAACGTGGGCGATGTGGCAGGCATGGGCGCCGACCTCTACGAGAGCTACTGCGGCTCCATCCTCTCCACGGCAGCCCTCGGAGCCACTGCCTTTGCCATGAATGGCGAGATGCAGCTGAAGGCTGTCATTGCGCCAATGATTATCGCCGCCGTGGGCATCTTCCTCTCGCTCATAGGCATCTTCCTGGTTCGCACCAAAGAGGGTGCAGGCATGAAGGAGCTGCTGAAATCGCTCTCGTTGGGAACCAATGTCAGCGCTGTGCTTATTGCCATAGCCACCTTCGTGATACTCTATCTCTTCCAGCTCGACAACTGGGTGGGTGTCTCGTTCTCGGTAATCACCGGCCTTTGCGCAGGCGTCATCATCGGACAGGGCACGGAGTACTACACCTCGCACTCTTACAAGCCGACACAGGAGATAGCAGCCTCGTCGCAGACCGGAGCAGCCACCGTAATAATAAAAGGTATAGGCACGGGCATGATTTCAACCATGATTCCCGTGGTAACCATCTCTGTGGCCATCATGCTCTCATACCTCTGCGCCAACAGCTTCGACCTTAGCATGTCGGCAGACTCAATGGCCCGCGGACTCTACGGCATAGGCATTGCTGCTGTGGGTATGCTCTCAACGCTCGGCATCACCCTGGCCACCGACGCCTACGGCCCCATTGCCGACAACGCCGGAGGTAATGCTGAGATGAGCGAGCTGGAGCCTGAGGTGCGCCAGCGCACTGATGCCCTTGACGCCTTGGGCAACACAACTGCCGCTACCGGCAAGGGATTCGCCATAGGCTCGGCTGCACTCACAGCACTTGCGCTTCTCGCCTCCTACGTTGAGGAAATCAAGATAGCCATGGCACGTGCGGTGGAGCACGGCCAGACATTCATCGACGGCGCAGGGCAGGTGTTCAACCCGGAGACAGCCAACCTCGTGCAGTTCATGGAGTTCTTCCAGGTAAACCTGATGAACCCCAAGGTGCTCGTAGGAGCCTTCATCGGCGGCATGGCTGCTTTCCTCTTCTGCGGCCTCACTATGGGAGCCGTAGGACGTGCCGCACAGAGCATGGTTGAGGAGGTGCGCCGACAGTTCCGCGAAATCAAGGGCATACTCGAAGGTATAGGCACACCCGACTACGGCCGCTGCGTGGAGATTTCCACCCGCTCGGCACAGAAGGAGATGATTTTCCCGTCGCTGCTTGCCATAGCCATTCCCATTGCCGTGGGATGCGTGCTCGGCGTGGCAGGCGTAATGGGACTGCTTGTGGGCGGCCTCACAGCCGGCTTCACCCTTGCAGTCTTCATGGCCAATGCCGGCGGTGCATGGGACAATGCAAAGAAAATGGTGGAAGAGGGCAACTTTGGCGGCAAGGGCTCGCCGTGTCACAAGGCCACTGTCGTGGGCGACACCGTGGGCGACCCGTTCAAGGATACCAGCGGTCCCTCGCTCAACATACTCATCAAGCTCATGTCGATGGTGTCCATAGTAATGGCCGGACTCACCATCGCCGCAACCATGTAGCGCATGTGAGCCTAATGCCTAATTGAGGCTGTAGCCACCGGTGGCTACAGCCTCAATTTCTATGTCGGGGGCAGGAACAGTCCTCGCTGGAGGGGTCTGCGCCCAAAAGAAAGATAATTATGTTTCTTTAACAGCAACAGATGTAATCATTTTGAAATGTCGTTGTCTATTAAGTAGAATGAGCGAGATAGTCAACATAGAAGAACGTCAGCGCATCAAGCGGATTCTCGACGGCAAACGCGAGGAGTACGCCTGGTTTGTGAAGACCTATTCACAGCAGGTGCTCAACTTCACCAGCCGGATGGTGCCCAATGCTGAAGATGCCAAGGAAGTGGCGCAGGATGCCTTTGTCAAGGCCTTCCGCTCGTTGGGCAGCTTCAATTTCCAGTCGTCGTTCTGCACATGGGTCTGCCGCATTGCCTACCACAAGTCGCTGAACTGCCTGAAACACCAGCCGCCTCACTATGTCGACATCGACAACCTGCCGGCGATTACAGACGAGGAACTGTCTACTGGACGCGAGGAACGCATTGCGATGATGGAAGCGGCCGTAGAAGACCTGCCGCCTGACGAACGGATGCTGATACACCTCTATTATTATGAAGACCGACCGCTGCGGGACATAGCCTACATCGTGGACGCGGAGCCGAATGTGCTGGCTACCAGACTCCACAGAATCAGAAAGAAACTGTTACTGGCGATTAAACGGAAAGAAGATGAATGAACTGAAAGATACTGACATACGTGAAGCCCTGAAACGCAGGGAAGCACGGCGAACAAAGACGGAAGTGCCTGCTGACTTCTGCGACAACGTGATGCAGGAGATAACTTCCAAGGCTGCTGCACACAGAGCAAGGTATGCCTACATCGCCATCCTTGCCGCTGCCGCCTGCATAGCCTTTGCCGTAATCCTGACTTGGCCGAAGGAGGATGAGCAAAAGTCCGTTGGGAGCGAACTTTTAGTCAGTGATGAGAAAACTCCAAGTCCGTCGCCTACGGACAAGCAAGACACAGCAAGTCGGGTGCTGCCAGTTAAAGTGGCAATGCGTCAAGCCAAAAGAGCAGGCATAAAGTTAGTGGAAAAGCAAAACGCTGCCACAGCGACAGACAGCCTCGACTATTATATTAATAAGATAGAACGCGAACTGGCCCAGGTGGATGACAGCCTCTATATTGAGCGCATTCATAAGGTGATGCACGCCGACGAACGACTGCAGCGTATCGTCAACAGCTACATCGTGAATGAATTGCATAAAGATGTCAAGTCCAACGAGGCTAATAATATTAATAATGTAAAAACTGATGAAGATGAAGAATAGAAACATTTTGATGGCAGTATGCCTGATGTGGGCAATGTCAATAAGTGCCCAGGTGAGCGACGCAGCCCGTCGTGTCCAAGAAGCGTTGCAGGCATTCGTGGCCTCTGGTGAGTACAACGTCACTAAGGGAGCCGTGATTGACAGAGACGAGACCACTGGCAGCAAGACAACGCTGTACAGTTTCAGCCAGGTGTTCGGCATTGAGAACAGCAACGATGCAGCCATCCTGTTCCCCAACCTGAAGGCACTGGAGGCGACGCTCCGCAGTGAGGCCATCTACGCCAAGGAGGTGATTATCCACGACCCTGGAGAAAGTGCGCCACTCTTGGCTGGTTTACAATATGCATACGGGAGTAATCACGGGGGAATCACCCGCCAGATAACGTTCGGCAAGCAACAGAACATCCGTCTGCTGTCATTCGAAGAGCCTGACGGTTTCCGCTATGCCGTCATCCTGGTGTGGGAACAGCAAATCAAGTTTGACGAAAAGATTGGAAATGTCTGGATGATGAACGGCACCATCAATGAGTTTTATGGTAAGAAGCTTGAAGACACTCCCCTCTTCCAACCTTATGACAAACAACTGAGAGGAGAATTGACCATTGGACCAGCCATAGACCCCACCGCCCCACAGACTTACGACGAACTGCTGGCCAAGGTCAGGCAGACCTGTAAAATCTATGACCGCGAGACGTCGGGCGGAAAGACGGCTGCAGTCGTGATACTCCACAAGATGTGCGACGGCTATCCCCACAAGCTGACCCGTGAGCAGTACAACACGCTCATCGGCATCCTAAGCCCCTACGCCGAGACGGCTGCAGGACAGAAACACAAGGAAATGTTTGGCTACACCTGCTACACGCTATACCAAAAGAGCGAGCACTACACAGCGGACGGCAGTAAGCCACAGCGTCGCCCGGCCATGATAACCTCTTCCACCATCTCCACGACGCAGCTGCGGAAGGCCGTCTCATACAACGGGCTGATTACCAACGGTTCTGAAGACCTGCAACTGGTGGACTGTCAGATTAGCGGCATAGCCCCAGCCGATGCCGACAGTATTAGCGTCCGCCGCAGCGTGTCCTCTTTCGAGGAGCTTGGCCGCTTCCCCGTCCACAACGGCCGCTTCTCATTTACCTGCCGATTGCCGAAGGACGAGGTGTGCGGCCTGACCACGGGAAACCGCTATTTCACGTATTTCTGGGCAGACGGTCAGCCCATCGACGCAGACTTGGTAAAGAGCACCGTCAAGAGTCAGAAGGCTTCGCAACAGCGCAACAACTTCCTGAACGACACGGAGGCAGAACGGTTGCGCATGCTGAAGATAGAGAATCGCGCCGAACTGGATGCCGCCATCGCCAAGCAGCGTGAGCGTTATCGTCAGGTCATCTTCCAAGGCAACGACGACCTACTGAGAGCCTACGCCCTCTACAAGGCATATACCGAACTGACCTACGACGAACTGAAGCCCTTCGTCAGCGACAAGTTCCGCTATGCCAACCACCTGCTGATGGTTCCCGTCAAGGAGTATGTGACAGGACTGGAGAAGCGCCGCCCAGGGAAGCATTATGAAGACATGCTCGTTGCAGACACGCTGGGCAACTATCACCAGTTGAAAGAGTACATTGGAAAGGGATATGTTGTGCTGCACTTCTGGGAAAGCTGGAATCGCGACGAGCTCGACATCCTGCCCCAGCTGCGCACACTCTACGACCAGTATCAGCGACGAGGCCTGCAAATACTCAGCCTTGCCACAGACGGCAATTATAAAAAGCAGTGGAAAGACCGACTGATAGAAGAGAACCTGCCCTGGCCGCAACTGGCCACCAAAGCGGCCAAGAATCTATACGGCATCCTCTCATGGCCCGAAACCGTTGTCATCGGCCCTGACGGCACCATCGTTGCCAGTCCCTCAACCGTGCAGGAGTTGGAGGCAGAACTGAAAAAGATTTATCAATAAAGGTTGATAGAGATTCGAAACCAGTCATTTTATAAATTGAAGTGTCTAAAAATCATACGCTAAGGTGTCTAATTATTAGACAATCTGCATCCGCTGGGACCGAAAGCCTTGGCGGATTCGTTTTATTGGCGTAACTTTGCAAACAAAAAAAGGATTAAAATATGAAGACAATCATCAGAAACTTCGCATCGATTTTCAGAAAGTTTGCTGTGGCGAACGTGTTGAACCTGCTGGGCCTGAGCCTGGCCTTTGCCTCGTTCTTCCTCATTATGACGCAGGTACACTACGACCTGGGCTACAACAAGAGCTTTACGGAGCACGAGAACCTGTTCCGACTGACCGTGAAGTTAGGGGCAGGTTACGAAGACTATGGCAGTACGCTTCCCCGTCCGCTTGTAGAACACTTGGCGGCATCGTCGCCTCACGTTACAGGCCATACCGTCATGCAGGGATGGACGAACTTCGACCAGTATGTCGTGGGTGAACAAGAGTACTCGCTAAACTTGGTCTATGGCATCCATGATTTCCTCAGCGCGTTTAAGCCGACTGTCATTGGCGGTGACCTGAAGGGGTTAAACCAACTGGCTAATATCGTGCTGCCGCGTTCTGAGGCGATGCGCATATTCGGTACTGCCGATGCGGTGGGCAAGAGCATGAAATACAAATGGGACGATGGCTGGCTTTTCAATGTGTGTGCAGTGATAGAGGACTATCCCGAAAACAACTTCCTGCATGGCGCGTGTTTTATAGGTATCGACAGCAACGAGGACAATTACAACAACTGGAACTACGATGCCTATATACGAGTGGATGATGTCAGGAACCTGTCGGCTGTGCAGAAGACCATGCGTCAGGCTGCCGTTGAACTCTTCAAGGAAAAGTTCGGCCAGACAACTAAAGAAGAGGAAGAAGCCCTGCAAGTAATGTTTACCAATGTGGCTGATGCGCATTTCGCCAAAGACCTGAATAAGGCCGCCCCAAGCGAGAACTCTGTCTATCTGCTCATCTGCTTCTCGTTGCTGATAGTGGTGATAGCTGCCGTGAACTTCATGAACTTCACTTTGGCAGAGACCCCTATGCGCATCCGCAGCATCAATACGCAGAAAGTCTTGGGCGCTACGACGGCAAAACTGCGAGGCAGCCTGATGGCGGAGGCAGTGCTGATCAGTCTGATTGCCTTCCTGGTGGCATTGGGAATCGTCTATGTGGCTCACGACTTGGGCATGCAGCAGTTGGTGCAGGGCAGCATCCTGTTGCAGGACCATCTGCCGCTGATTGGCCTCACCCTGCTGCTGAGTATCGTGGTGGGCTTGATGGCGGGCGCCTATCCGTCTTACTACGTCACCTCCTTCCCGCCAGCCTTGGTGCTGAAAGGCTCCTTCGGGCTTTCTCCCAAAGGCCGTGTGTTGCGCACCGTCTTGATTTGCCTGCAATTCGTTGGCTCCTTCATACTGGTCATTGGCGTGGGCATCATGTATCAGCAGAGCTATCTCATCTATCACACCGACTACGGCTTCGACAAGGACGAGGTGCTGGTAGTGGGAACGGCTCCAGACACACGCGACAATGCCGATGCCATCGACACTGAGTTGCGAAAGATTCCAGGCATTGAGGGAGCCAGTCTGACCCAGAGCATTCCGGGTAGTAGCGATCGCTATATGACGTGGGGCAGGGGCAATGGCGACAAACACATGAACTTTACCTGCTTCTTCGTGGACTGGCGGTTCCTTGACATTATGGGCATTGACATTGTAGAGGGTCGCAACTTCCGTAAGGACGACGGCGATGTGTATATCTTCAGCGAGTCGGCAAAGAAGCAATATCCTTGGCTCACTGTTGACCAGCCCATCAACGATGGCGATTTCCCCGTGGTTGGCTTCTGCAAGGATATCAAGTACTCTACGTTGCGAGTGGATGACAGCCAGCAGCCTATTGCGTTCTTAGTCCCCAGTCCGAATGGCGGATATTGGAATAATGGCTCTTGGCGCAACCACTTGATGGTGCGCGTAGCTAAGGGAGTGGATAAACGAGAAGCCAAACAGAAAGTGTTGGATACCGTACTAAAATACGAGCATGACAACGAACTTGGCATAGACAACGGCGGCCTGCGCTATATGGACGAGGTGCTGGAGCAATCCTACCAGCAGGAAAGCCTCTTCACCAAGCAGATACTGCTGTTCTCGCTGCTGGCCATCCTCATCAGCATGATAGGTGTGTTTGGCATGACCATGTTCGAGAGCGAGTACCGCCGCAAGGAGATTGGCATCCGCAAGGTGTTCGGCAGTTCCACGAAGGAGATACTGACCATGTTCAACCGTCGCTACCTGTATATCCTGCTGGCCTGCTTCGTGGTGGCGGCTCCTGTAGGCTACCTGCTGGGCGTGCACTGGCTCGAAGGCTTCGCCGTCCGCACCTCCGTATCGCCCTTGCTCTTCTTGGTGTCCTTCCTGCTCATCACCCTGATTACCATGCTGACGGTGACCTACCAAAGCTGGAAGAACGCTAACGAGAATCCCGTCAACAGCATTAAGAACGAATAGAGCAGCGAATACCTTTCGGGCGAAATCTACTTCTTTTTGGTTAGATTTCGCCCGAAATATTTTGTTGTTAGCGGAAAAGTTCGTACCTTTAGCCAAATTTTCAGTTGAATTGCAAATCTGTCCAATCTATGAGCAACAAACTTATAAACAGAACGTTCGCATCGTCTTTTTCTGACGTATTCAGTGTTTTGCCCGTCATTACACTGACATGACCGCGTCAGTCAGGCAAGACCACACTATGCCGTGAGCAGTTCCAAGACCTGCCTTACGTCAGTCTTGAGGATGCCGACACGCTGGCAGAGGTACAAGCCGACCCCAAGGCTTTCTTCAACCGTTATCCCAAGGGTGTCATCATTGACGAGGCCCATCACTTTCCCACCATATTCTCATATATACAGGTGATAGTTGACGAGGACCGCTTCCAGGGCACTGACCAGCACCACTATATTGTTACGGGCAGCAGTAACTTTGCGCTGATGGAGAAGATTACACAGTAGATGGCCGGACGCACCGCCGTCTATTCGCTCCTTCCCCTTAGCACGGGCGAGATAATGAGCCGCCAACCGGAGGCCACCACGTCGAAGATGCTGCTCTACGGCGGCTTCCCCGCAGTGTGGATGGCCGACGGCGAGGCAGCACGACAACAGCTGATGGCCGGCTACTACACCACATACATAGAGCGTGACGTGCGCACACTCATCAACGTGAAAGACCTGCAAGCCTTTCAGATGTTCATCCGCCTATGCGCCAGCCGTGTAGGACAGGAGTTCAATGCCTCGGCGGTGTCCAACGAGGTGGGCGTTGCCGTGAATACCATTCGCAGTTGGCTCAGCATCCTTGCCGCCTCCTACGTGGTCTATCTGCTGCATCCCTACTACACCAATATCGGCAAGCGGCTGACGAAGACGCCGAAGCTCTACTTCTACGACACGGGCATGGCAGCCTTCCTCTTGGGCATCACCACTGAGCAGCAGATGGACGTACATCCGCTGCGTGGTCCGCTGTTCGAGAACATGGTCATCAACGACATGATGAAGTCGGCCCTGAATCGTGGTGACAACATGCAGCAGTTGTTCTTCTACCGCGACAAGAGCCAGCGCGAGGTTGATGTGCTGCGCATTCTGCCGCCCAACTTGGTAGAGGCATACGAGATAAAGTCGGCCCAGACTTGGAACAGCGACTTCTTTGCCAACCTGAACTACCTGCGCCCCCTGTTGAAGGAGCGGATGCTGAAGACGATGGTGATATACGACGGTCAGCAGGAGAACCCGCAGACAGACAACGGCATCGTCAACTTCCGCCACTTACAATCGTAGATACTGTCTAAAATTCATACGCCAAACTGTCTAATTTTTAGACAATCTGCATCCGCCGGGGCCGAAAGCCTTGGCGGATTCGTCTTGTTGGCGTAACTTTGCAGCAGCAAAAGAAAAACGTACGAGTATGAATAGTTATCTGAAATTCCTGAGCCGCCACAGGCTGTTTACCCTTATCAATATCGTGGGACTGTGCCTCTCTATGGCGTTCCTGCTGCTGTTGGGCAATCTGATCTATCGTCAGACAACTGTAGAGGACTACCAAACGCGTGCAGACAGAACCTTCGTCGTTGGCAACGAGATGTGCATGATGTCTAACTTCCGCGTAGGCGAGCGACTGAAAGACCGTTTTCCTGAGGTGGAAGACTGGTGCTCTATGGCCGGCTACAGCATGAAGTTTAACATTCAAGGCTAGGAGGCTGACACCAAAGTGCTGGTTACGGGCCAGAACTTCTTTACGTTCTTCGACTACCGCTTGCTGACGGGCGACCGCCAGAAGGTGCTCAGTGCGCCCAACCAGATTGTGGTGAGCAAGTCGTTCGCACAGCGTTATTGGCCCGATGAGAGTCCTATTGGCAAAGAGATGGTATTAGACGATGCGAACGGAGAGGAAGTACGTATCACCTACACCGTCAGCGGCATCATGGACGACTTCGACCGCTCCATCGTTCCTGACGGCTATGAGTGCGTCTTCAACGTAGAGAACCTGCGCCACTTCCACTACTCTGCCTGGATCGAGCAGATGAATAATGCCGCTTGCTGCGTGCTCTTTCTCATGCAGCGCGAGGGCTGTGACTTGCGGAGAAAGACAAAAGACATGCGCGACTACCTGAAGTCCTTCTTCTGGCTCTACCAGATTGAGGCTGCGAAGGAACTGCCGCTCGTACTCTCTCTCCTGATTGTCCTCGCTGTCAATGTCCTCACCGCCACTTTCCAAGGCTGGCGCGCCGCCACGGAGAATCCCGTAGAGAGCATAAAAACCGAATAGGCCAGTTTATGTCAAAGGATAATTGTATATCTGATAGGAATTTTGGATATATATAAGTCGGCTTGCAGTCTCAGAGGTTGAGGCTGCAGCCGGCTATGAGCCAGATGCCGGGCTGGGGCACATGGCCGTAGTCTACGTAGCTGTGGTTGAACAGATTGTTGGCCTCAAGGTAGAGGCGGTAGCGGGTGGCTGTCCACACCATACGTGCATCGACGAGCGTAAACGGTTTGTAGTCGCACACATTGTTGTTAAAGTCGGTATACTTGCCAACCCTGTCCTGCCAGCGCACATTGACACTACAGCTAAGCCGGCTGACAATAGGCAGCTGTACTCTCGCCACCAATTTGTGGCGCAGGTACTCCAAGGCATACTGCGACACTATTCCTTCCTCAAGCTTTTTCTCCTGGTCAATGTAGCTATAGCTGATATCCACTGTGGTCTGCCGGCCTTTCACCGCCGACCACGGTAGAACCACCCTTGCAGAGGTTTCCAGTCCGATGCTGCTGAGCCGCGTGTGGTTCACGCTCTGCCACGTTGCCTCGTCGCCAAGCCTGGTGTCCATTATCCAGTCTATCATGTTGCGACCCTGGTGGTGCCATAGGGCTATGCTGAGCTTCGATGCTTTGACATTCATGGTGGCGCCTATCTCAATGGCGCTCATCTCCTCAGGCTTCAGATGTGGGTCGGCCTGATAGCCCTGCAGCCGGTAGTACATCTCTGTGAACGAGGGCATGCGCAGCGACGTGTTGTATGAGGCATGCAGAGTCAGTATGCTGTTAGGCCTGTAGCTTATGTCCACACCGGGATACAGCGTGGGATTCATGTCGGCCCACGTGTTCTTTACCAACACCATTCCCGCCGACAGCGTCAGCTGCCGCAACAGCAGATTGTGCTCGGCAAAGGCACTGATATTCGTGCGGCAGAGTCCGAGCGTATAGTCGCGGTCTGTGCCGTTGATATGATGCTTGCGCGCCAGCACCTCCCCGAGGTTCCCGCTCAGCAGGTTCTCGTTTCTTATCTCTGCGCCAAAGGCAGTACGTCCCGCCGCCCAGTCGAAGAAAGTGTTTAGCTGAAGGCCGAACACGTCGGTGCGGTTGTAGTTGAACTTCATCTTGTCTGGCTGGTTGCGGTAACCCTCGTAGCGGTCTTGGTGCTGGTTCCAGTAGATGGCGGGGTGCAGGCTTAAGCCACCGCAGTGCGCTTCGGCCTGTACGTCGGCAAAGAGTTTGGTGGTGTGCTCGTACTGGTCGTCGGCCTGCCACTTGGGCGAGGCGTAGAAAGTGGCCGAGCCCCAGCCCTTGTCGGTAAGGCCTGCATGCCACGCCATGTTGAAGCTCTCTGTGGCATAGCCACCCTGACAGAATGCCTTGGTGCCGCTGTAGTCAGTGTTGAGCGCGCCTGCTTTCGAACGGCTGTAGCCGTCGCTGCGGGAGTAGGAGGTGGATAAAGCCCCCCTCCAGCTCCCCCCTTGGGGGGAGTGTATGCTTGCGGCCGCTGATGCGTAGCCGTAGGACCCGCCTTCCAAGCGCAGCTCGCATACACTCCCCCCAGTGGGGGAGCTTGAGGGTGGCCTTGTCACGATATTTATTGCCCCTACGAGCGACGATGTGCCGTAGATGCGGCCTGCCGGCCCCTCGAGCACCTCTATTCTTACTATATCGCTCAGGTCTACGGGCAGGTCGAAGGCATTGTGTCCTGTCTGCGGGTCACAGATGTTGATGCCGTTGAGCAGTATGATAATCTGCTCCTGGGTGCCTCCGCGTATGGACACGTCGGTCTGCGCCCCTATGGGGCCTCGCTGGCGCACGTCCACGCCGACGGCGTATTTCAGTAAGTCGTTGACACTTTGTACTGGCGCCTGCTGAATGTCGCTACGGTCCAGTACAGTTACCATTCTCGCTGCCTGACTCTTTGTCAGTGGCGCCCGGGAGCCGGTGACGGCAACCTCGTCGAGCATTATCTCACGGTCTGTATGGACGGCAACAGAGTCGGCAGTCACGGGGTGGGTGCTGACGCTTTCTGCCGAGGCGTAAGTGAGTGTGGCAACGCTGAGCACACTGCACACCACCTCGCGTCCTAAGCATGAGAAGAGCGAGTATCCCTTGTTTCCGAACTGTCGGAACACCAGGACACGGCGCTTGTTGAACTGTGGTTTGTACATAACTCAGCAAAATTACTCATCTTTTGTGAATTATCGTGCTGCCGTTTCCTCCTTTTAATATTAATTAACCCAAATGTCACCTGTTTTATCTACTCATCAAGATGAGTGCCCCATCCGATGCCGTAGGCATCGAAAGGGCAAAAGCATTTTCGAACTGTACGGTTGCCACGATGTATGACCGCGAAGCGGTCGCCGCTCAGTAACCGGGTGGTACGAAGTACCCCCGGAGAAGAAGGTAAAAGGCGACATCGACCCCAAAGGGGTCGCCCATTGGCGTAGTTGTGGCACTCTTTCAGAGTGCAATCCGCGGCGTTCTTTTTTCCGCAGGTCCTTCGGACACTACGGTTACTGAGCGGCGACCCCTTTGGGGTCATACTGAGGTCCAACCGTACAGCTCGAGCATTTTTTGGGGCTATTGCCTTTGCTGGGCGCATTTCCCTGCCTCTTCATCCCCAGGGCGATGCCCCGGGCTATGGTTTTTTTGGCCTTTCAGGCCGTTCACCCAGCAAGAAGGGTTGCAACATGGGTGATTACCCTTAAAAATGCTACTGAAAATGCTTCCGTTTTTCTTTTTTCCTGTCAAAAAATCTACGGTTTTCTGAATATATTTTTACTTTTCGACCGTGAAACATTGAGCCTCATCCGTAGAGTGGCACTTTACGGAGCTAAAGTGGCACTTTTTTGAAATTAAGTGGCACTTTACAATCGTAAAGTGCCACTCTGCGTATGCCCTCAAATGTTTCACGCCTTTTTTATTAAAATTTTAAATGATTATCCGCAAAGATACCACCAAAGCCCGAAGGGCTGATAAGACCACAGGCAGGGGTGCCGCTCCAGCTCCGCTGGCTTGCTACCGAAGGGACGCAAGAACCCCTGCAAGTCAGCGGCGTGAAGGCAACCCCGAAGAGGTGACAGAAGAATCCTGCCGCCCTTTCAGGGCTAATGTATACGCTACCGTTTGC
>JAFSKJ010000083.1 GCA_017449025.1 Prevotella sp.
AAGAGTGCCCCAGCAGCAGTATAGGGCGACCCCTTCAGGGTCGTTGTCCTCCCCTCTGCTTCTCCGGGGGTGCTTCGCACCACCCGGTTATTTAGAGGTGACCGCGTTGCGGTCATACTGCTGTTCAACCGCACAGCACGTTAATTTCTTCCCTGTTTTGCCTCTGTTTACAGTCGAATTGTGTTAATCTTCCAAAATCCGTTGCTGTTTCAAGCTATTTGTTGTATCTTTGCGGCGTCCAACCAGTGGGGCGCGCTCCCTGATGAAGTTATATGGCAGCCGTAAGTGATAATCGAAAAAGAATAAATGACAAGATGAAGAAACTGTTGATTGTCTTGCTGGCCTTGATGAGCCATGCTATGTATGCACAAATGACGAATCCCGTCATCTTTGCCGACGTGCCCGACCTCGATATTATTCGCGTGGACAATACCTATTACATGGTGTCTACCACGATGCACTTTGCACCGGGCTGCGGCATCATGAAGTCGAAGGACTTGGTGAACTGGGAGATTGTGAACTACGCCTACGACGAGCTGGACGAGGGCGACAACTTCCGCCTGCTCAACGGCAAGAGCGAGTACTCACAGGGGTCGTGGGCGGCCAACCTGCGCTACGACCCGTACGAGAAGATGTACTACATGATCATGACGTGCAACACCACGGGCAAGACCTATTTCTACGTGACTGACGACATTGAGAACGGTCGCTGGCACTGCTCCGTAACGGACAAGTGCTACGACCCGGGCCTGCTGTTCGAGGATACTGGCACGGAGGTGAGGAAATATGTGCTGCATCCTGCCGACACCTTCGACGACCATGCCATGTATCTGCGTGAGATGAAGGTGGACAAGAACTGGAATGTCACTGTTGGCGAACGCCGCAAGGTGATTGACTATGCCAACTTGGAGAATCCTGCCCGCGGCCTGCGCGCCGAAGGCTATCATGGCTATAAGATTGGCGACTACTATTATATCTTTATGATTCAGGGCTGCGACGGTCAGCGGCAGGAGATAGTGTGGCGCTCTCGCGACCTTTTCAATGGCAAATGGGAGGGCCGTATGGTCTTTGGCGGCGAGATGGTTGACGGTCAAGGAAACATTGTGATGCAGACCAACGGCATAGGCCAGGGCGGCGTTGTGGAAACCCCCGATGGCCAGTGGTGGTGCTTCCTCTTCAAGGACTATGGTTCCATTGGTCGTATGCCTATATGGCTGCCGATGACGTGGAGTGCCGACGGCTGGCCTGTAGTGGGCAATGGCACTACCGACAAACTGCCAAAGGGCAAGAACATGACAACCCCCTACAGCCTCCCCTTGCCCCTGCAAAAGGTGGGGAGCATTGCCTCCGGTGTTGTAGAGAGCGATGAGTTCAAATCATACAAGCCCAAGAAGAGCAAGAGTGTCTTTGGCGCCCGTTATGAGCAGTCAATACTTGGCGACAAGGCGCACGGCTGGCTTAAGCCCGTCTGGCAATGGAACCATATTCCCGACATGAATGGCTGGAGCCTCACTGAGCGCAAGGGCTGGCTGCGACTGAAGCCCACCTCTGTGGTGAAGAGCATCCGCGAAGCCCGCAACACACTTACCCAGCGTGCTTTCGGTCCTAAATGCACTGGCGAGGTGCTGCTCGATGCCTCCGGCCTTAAGGAAGGCGACTATGCGGGCATCAGTGCCTTCCAGAACCGCTACGGTTTTGTTGGTGTGAAGAAGGAAAAAGGTCAGCTCTACATCGTCATGCACCGTGCCATGGAGAAAGGCGACGCCGTGGGCAAGGAAATTGAGAGCCTCCCCCTGCCCCTACAGAAGGATGGGAGAGTTTTTCTCCGCGTGAAGATGGACTTTACCGACCGCACCGACAAGGCCACCTTTGCCTATAGCCTCGACGGAAAGCAGTGGCAGTCCATCGGCGACACCTTGCAGATGCACTATGACTGGCCTGACTTCTGCGGCTATCGCTTCGCTCTCTTCCACTTTGCCACACAGCAGACGGGCGGCTGCGCCGACTTCGAGTTTTTCCGCGTTGGGTAGGTTTGGTAGGTGTAGTAGGTTTGGTAGGTGTAGTAGGTTTGGTAGGTGTAGTAGGTTTTACACTCCGAAGGGAGATGCGTTTTTGTATGCCTCCTTCACTTGTTGTTCAATGTCCTCGTTGTCCTGTTCCGGGTTCAGCTCCTTGGCCTGCTGCAGGTCGCTCTCGGCTTTGTCGGTACGTCCCATGGCCATGTACAGCTCTCCGCGCCTGCGGAAAGCCTCTGCTGAGAAGGGGTTGACCTCGATGGCCATGTCGTAGAGCTTCAGTGCCGTCTCCTGCTGCCCTTTTGCCGTCTCCACCTGTGCCTTTAGCAGCAGCACGTCCTCGTGTCCTCCGGCAAATTCAAGTAGCCACATGGCATCTGCGTCGGCCTCGTCGGTGAAACCAAGATTGAGCAGGGTCTTCGAACGTAGCAGCCTTGCGTCGGCATAGTCGTCGTGGTTGGTGATGAGGGTGTTTAGGTGTTCAATGGCTTTCTCTGGCTGATTCTTGCCTAACATGGCCTGTGCGAGCATCAGCAATACTCGTTCGTCAGCATTGGGGTCAAGGGCCGAGCATATCTGCTCCATTCGGTCGTAGTCTTCCATCATATATGCTACATGCGCCATCTGCAGGTTCAGCATCAGGTTGTCTGGTTCGGCAGCGGTCATAATCTCAAGCTGGCTCATGGCTCCTTCCAGGTCGCCCTGGCGTATCAGCACCTGCTGCAGGTAGTCGCGCACCTCCAAGTCGTTCCTCATCTTGAGGGCTTCCTCGAAACAGCGCACAGCATAGTCGGCGCGCCCAATCTTCATGGCCTTGATGCCGTCGTACTTAAGCAGGTCGAAGTTCTTGTCCTCGGCCTCCTTTTTCTCTTCCTCCGGCGTAAGCTCCTTGCCGCCGAAAATAGCTTTCCAAAAACTCATATTGTTTCTTTTCTTAAAGGATGTAGTGATACTGATGGTCGGAAACCGTTGTGGGCGGGACGCCCGCGTTCCGATGCTGCAAAGTTATTAAAATGTTTGAAGAACTCTTCATTTGGAGTGTTAAAAAACTATATTGCAAGCTTAGTGGCAGCAAAAGTGGCTGTTAGGAGTTAAAGGTAGTTAAAGCATGATAGTTTTCACGCAAAAGTTGTACCTTTGCATGTTGTAAGGAAAAAAGAGAGAAAGACATGACAAAAAAGAAGAAAAAGACAAAGTCCACACCCAAGTCGTTCAGCGAGGTGATGGGCATGAGGAGTTTTGTCAACAGCGAGTACTTGCTCTTCTTCACGGGCTTTGCCCTGCTGCTGATAGCCGGATTCTTGGTGCTCTCGTTCATCTTCTACTTCACCACAGGGGCTTCCGACCAGAGTCTGATAGAGAATCTGCGTGATGGCGACATGATGAATGAGCAGCGTATGTTTGCCAACAAGTGTGGCTCCATAGGAGCCTACGTCTCATATTTCTTCATAGACAAGTGTTTCGGCCTGGCCGCCTTTGTTATTCCCGCCTTTCTGGTGATGGCGGCTCTCAGGATGATGCGTGTCTATAAGGTTAACCTGCTGAAGTGGTTTCTCTGCTTAGGCATAGTTATGGTTTGGGCATCGGTGACCATGGCGAAGTTTCTGGAGCCGTTCTTCGTGGATAGCCACTTTTCGCCTGGCGGCAACCATGGCCTCTATGTTTGCCAGTGGACAGAGAACCTGGTGGGCACGCCCGGACTCACGGCCTTGCTGGGCCTGACGGCAATAGCCTTCCTGACATACCTCAGCTCAGAGACCATCTATACCATACGTAAGCTGCTCAACCCGGTGAAGTTCTTTACCGACCGCGTGAAATTCAACATCACCAACACCGACACAGGTGAGGAGCCTACGGGCACATACAGCATTGAGACTGAAGACGACCCCGACGTGTTCGATGACCCGCGAACTCAGACCGTGGACTTCCCCGACGACGGGGAGCCGGTGGGCAACGATGGCTTCGGACAGACTGGCATTATTGGCGGCGGTGGCGACAAGAAAACCGCTGACAGGGCGCAGGCCGGCAACGACCATGAGATGGAGATAGAGGTGGCTGGCAACGAGGAGACTGCCGACAGCAAGACGCTGGTGCAGGTGGGCGACATGGAGCTTGAGCCATACGACCCGAAGCGCGACTTGGAGAACTACCACTATCCGACGCTCGACCTGCTCAAGCATTATGAGGAAGACGGGAAACCGTATATCGACATGGTGGAGCAGACGGAAAACAAAAACCGAATAGTGGAAGTGCTACGCAACTTCGGTATTGAGATATCGAGCATCAAGGCTACCGTAGGACCCACCATCACACTCTACGAAATCACTCCAGCCCAAGGCGTGCGCATATCAAAGATACGCTCGTTGGAAGACGACATTGCCCTGAGCCTGAAAGCCCTTGGCATACGTATCATCGCCCCAATCCCAGGCAAGGGAACCATAGGAATAGAGGTGCCTAACGCCAAGCCGAACATAGTGTCGATGGAGTCGATACTCAACTCGAAGAAATTCCAGGAGACGAAGATGGAGCTGCCATGCGCCATGGGTAAGACCATCACCAACGAGGTGTTCATGTTCGATCTGGCCAAGGCGCCTCACCTGCTTGTGGCAGGAGCCACCGGACAGGGTAAGTCGGTAGGCCTGAATGCCATCCTCACCTCTTTATTATATAAGAAGCATCCGGCAGAGATGAAGATAGTGCTTGTAGACCCGAAGATGGTGGAATTCTCCATCTACAAGAACATTGACAAGCATTTCCTTGCTGCACTGCCGGAAGAGATGGAGACCCCAATCATTACCGACACCAGCAAAGTGGTGCGCACGCTGAACTCCCTCTGCGTGGAGATGGACTCTCGCTACGAGCTGCTCATGGCGGCAGGCGAGCGAAACATAAAGGACTATAACAAGAAGTTCATTGAGCGCAAGCTCAATCCGGAGAAGGGGCATAAGTACATGCCTTACATAGTGGTGGTAATCGATGAGTACGGCGACCTGATTATGACTGCCGGCAAGGAGATAGAACTGCCCATTGCCCGCATAGCTCAGAAGGCCCGTGCCGTGGGCATACACATGATCATAGCCACGCAGCGCCCAACCACCAACATCATCACTGGTACCATCAAGGCCAACTTCCCTGCACGCATAGCCTTCAAGGTGTCACAGGGAATAGACTCCAAGACCATCCTCGACCGCATGGGTGCTAATCAGCTCATTGGTCGCGGCGACATGCTTTACCTGCAGGGCAACGACCCCATCCGCGTGCAGTGCGCCTTTGTCGACACACCCGAGGTGGTCGACATCAACAACTTTATAGCCGCCCAGCAGGGATACATCGAGCCGTTCCAGCTGCCAGAGCCTATTGTCGACGACGGAAGTGCCGACAGCGAATCTCGCGAAGTAGACATGACCCACCTCGACCCGATGTTCGAGGATGCTGCACGGCTCATCGTAATGTCGCAGAGCGGAAGCACCAGCCTCATACAGCGCAAGTACTCCATAGGCTATAACCGGGCAGGCAGGCTCATGGACCAGCTTGAGAAGGCAGGAGTGGTGGGGCAGGCACACGGCTCCAAACCGCGTGAAGTGCTGATACAAGACGAGATGAGCCTCGAAAGCCTGCTAAGCGGGCTTCGCTCAAGATAATAATTGAACAATAAGTAAAGTAATAATGGGAATGAAAGAAATTATTAAGACTTTAACCAGCAGTAGACTGATGACAGTGATGGCATTGTCGCTTGTCATTTGTCAGTTATCATTCAGCCACGCAGGAGCGCAGTCAGCCCGCAGCATACTTGACAAGACAGCAGCGGTGCTGAGCAACAAGGATGGGGTGACGGCAAACTTCACCATGACCAACAGCCAGAAGTTGCAGGTTAGCGGCACCGTGGCCGTGAAGGGCATCAAGCTCTACGCCAAGACCCAGGTGGGTATAATCTGGTTCGACGGCAAGACCCAGTGGACATATCTTACCAAGAACGACGAGGTGAGCGTCACCACCCCCACAGCCGTTCAGCTTCAGACCATCAACCCCTACACGTTCATCAACATGTATCGCGACGGCTACAAGTACACCTTGAACAAGTCGGGCAGCGAGTATAAGGTTCACCTTACTGCCACCGACCCAAAGCGAAAGATACAGGAAATGTTCGTCAACGTGGACAAGAAGACCTACGCCCCCACACAGGTGAAGCTGTTGCAGGGCAACAAGTGGACGCTGTTCGACATCTCGGGCGTGAAGCAGCAGAAGCTCAACGATGGAATGTTCCGCTTCAGCTCAAAAGACTTCCCCAACGCGGAAGTCATCGACCTGCGCTGATGAGACTATCGACAACAGCAGGGGTTAGAGGACTCAATAATGAATTACTGAAGACCGACAATGAATAGATTCAGACTCTATCGGCTTATTCGTCGCAACACGCGGTTGGCCTATCGCCGCAGTCCCGCCCTGGAACAGAGCCGCGTGGCCAAGGTGATGCTCTTCCTCGGAGGGGGATTGTTTGTCATCTACCTTATTCTTTACGGCACCATCATGGGCATGGCTGTGGAGCGTGGCGAGTACGCCACACTGATGTGTTTCATGCCCTTCGTGCTGGTCATCGACTTCCTGCTGCGGTTCATGGTGCAGCAGACGCCCGACATGATGGTGAAACCCTACATTCTGCTGCCAATCTCCAAATACTCCGTCATCGACTGTTTCCTGCTGTCATCACTCGGCAGTACCTACAACTGGCTGTGGCTCGCCATGTTCGTGCCCTACTCAGTAATAGCCTTGGCCAGCGGATGCACATGGGGCGGAGTGCTGATGACGCTCGTCACAGCACAGCTCCTCATCTTGCTCAACAGCCAGATATACATCACCATGCGCACCCTTATAGGGCGTTCACTGCTGTGGTGGCTGCTGGCATTGGTTGTCTATGGGGCATTGTACCTGCCGTGGATAGTGATAGGCGGCGACAAGGGCTTGGAGACCATGATGGAGACGTACGTTGCAGCCGGCAGCAGCCCGCTCATGCTTCTCGGCGTGGCAGTGGCGCTCGCAGCCATGCTGTGGATAAACCGCCGCATGCAGTTCGCCTTCGTCTATGAGGAGATTTCCAAGCAGGAGAAGACCAAGCTCAAGAGCGTCAGCCAGTTCGGATTCCTCAACCGCTTCGGCGAGACGGGAGAATACCTGAAACTGGAAATAAAGTCGGTAATGCGCAACAAGGCCATGCGCAACCGCTTCACAATGAGCCTCGCGCTGATAATAGTCTTCAGCCTGCTCATAGCCTACACGCCTATCTACGACGACAACGCCATGCTCAACTTCTGGTGCTTCTACTGCTTTGGCATCTACGGCATTACCAGCCTCACTAAGGTGATGGGACCCGAGGGCAACTACATAGACCTGCTGATGAGCCACCGCGAGAACATCATACGCCTGCTAATGGCAAAATACCTGTTCCACTGCGCCATATTGTTTGTGCCGTTCATAGTCATGCTGCCTGCCGTCATTGCCGGCAAGTTCACCCTACTTATGATGGTGGCCTACATGCTGTTGTCAAGCGGGCTTCTCTATTTCATCATGTTCCAGCTGGCCGTCTACAACAAGCAGACACTGCCGCTCGACCAGAAGCTCACAGGAAAGGGAAACTTTGAAAACGGCGTGCAGCTTGTCATTGAGATGGTGGCACTCATCTTGCCCATTGCCTTAGTGGCACTGTTGCAGCTCACGCTCTCACAGACTGCAGCCTACGTCATACAGTCACTCATAGGCTTGGCCTTCACGCTCACCAGCCCTATATGGATGCACAACATCTACCACCGCATGATGGCCCGCAAGTACGAGAACCTTGAGGGCTTCCATGCAACACGGTGATGCGCGTGCGCACCTCTCGAGATAATGCCTTTTACACAACGGGATTGTCTTCCATCACTCTTCCAAATTCAATAAAAAACATTGACGAAGGTGACGATTCCTGGCACGGTGACAACTATCGCTGACGGAGCCTTCGCAGGCTGCGAGAACCTACGGTCCATCTATGTATTTGCTCCAGAGCCTATCAGCCTGACAGCCACTGAGGTGCGCAACATGGTGACCAGAGCAGACGGGAATGTGCCCTCGCAGTTCGAGGGCGTCGACTTCAATAGTGCCGAGTTTCACTTCGAGACTTGGCACTATTTATTCCAGACAATTCAACTTTTCCTCGATTTATTTGGAACTTTCATAATAAATCCGTAAATTTGCGGACAGAAACAAATATGATACGATTATGGCAGCAACTGTATTAAATGATGCACAGCTTGAATTGTTGAGGATGATGTCCATCTTCAACACCCCAGAAGCCGTAAGCGATCTGAAGCAGGCTATTTCCAACTTCTTTGCTCAAAAGGCAGAAGAGGAGATAGACAAGTTGTGGGAGGACGGTATTCTGACCGATGCAAGAATTGAGAGCTTCCGCTCCCTGCATGAGCGTACAGAGTATAAATAGTCCTATAGGAAGAATGGACAATGTCGTCATCGATACAAACAGCCTGATTATGGCCATATCGTCGAGAAGTGCCTATCATAAGATTTGGCAGTCATTTCTTGCTGGTGACTATTGTCTTTGTGTTTCAAACGAAATCCTTGAGGAATATGCAGAGGTAATCGCACGTAACATTAGCGTCAATGCAGCCCGTTATGTTGTTTATACCATCATGGAGCGTAAAAATGTCAGGCAGATAACGCCTTCATATAAGTGGAATCTCATTACTGCTGATCCAGATGACAACAAATTTGTAGATTGTGCCATTGCCGCCAATGCGAGATTCATAGTCACAGAAGACCATCACTTCAATGTGCTCAAAGAAATCAATTTCCCATCCGTTGACGTGATTAATATTGATGACTTCCTAAAGGAGATTCAATCTAAATACTCATAATGTATAACCTTCAAACAATAGCCGCCAATGCCTTCAAGGGTAACCAGAGCAGACGGGAATGTTCCATCGCAGTTCGAGGGTATCGACTTCAATAGTGCCAAGTTTCACTTCGAGACTTGGCACTATTATGACATCTAAAACACCTTGCACAAACATCTTTTCGCTCAATAATATCATATTTTCTCCTCTTTTCGTTGGGATTTAGAAGAAAATGTGTATATTTGCACCGTTAAATAATAAAAGAGATGAATATGATAACAACATCACAACACACTTCTTTAAGTATAGGCCAACTCCATATTTTGGAGATGATGAATAGATGCAGAACAGAAGAGTCTTTGAGGCAACTAAAAAAGCTTCTGTTTGATTTCTATTCCAAGGAGGCTGTTGCTGAGGCAGACCGTTTATGGGAAGCAGGAGTAATTAGTGAAAGTAAAATTGAGGAGTGGGGCCAGGAACACATGCGCACTCCCTATGTTCATGCAAAATGAGACGAATTGTCTTGGATACCAACTGCCTGCTGATGTGCGTTTCCCCCAAGAGCCCGTACCACAAAGTGTGGACGGAGTTTGTGGGAGGAAAGGTGGTATGGTGTGTCACAACAGAAATTCTCTCTGAGTACATGGAAATATTGGAGCAGAAAACCAATGCATGGTTTGCCGAGGTCATCGTAAACGCGATAGTCAATAACGAGAACACCATTAGGGTTTCCCCTTCGTTCTTTTTCAATTTGATTCAAGCAGACCCTGATGACAATAAGTTTGTTGACTGTGCTATCTGCGGGAATGCTGAATACATCGTCTCTAACGATTCACATTTTCGTGTTCTCAACGATATAGAATGGCCCAAGCTTCAACTTGTCACCATACAGGAATATATCAAAGAGATAGACAAATAATATTCGTAATGAACTAAAACCGCATTGCCTATGACATAGCAAGGACAAAAGACATATAGATAAGAAGCGTTAGCTTTATATTCTTGCTTCGGACAAATCGCCAAATTTAATGAAGCTTCAAGAGTAAAAGTTATTAACGCTCACGTGTTCGCACGTGGGCTTTTACTCGTATATGAAGCAATGGTGTTTGGCGATACCTTCCGAAGCGTAGACGAAGTAATCAGTCCACGTTTCTTTTTCTGTCTTCTCACAAGCATTTGGACTGTAGTCAAACATTAATTGTAAACATTAAAAACAAAAACAACAATGAGACAAAGGTATTTACACATTTTCTCGCTGCTCGTAGCCTTGTTCGTATCAGGTATTGCTTCTGCAGCCAGTTATTTTAAGGATACACAGACAAATATTACGTATTCTTTCTATATCAACGATTCTGGCGTTGGTGAGGCTCAAGTCTGTAGGTCTGGTGGCGTCAATGGCGATGTCACCATCCTTGAGAGCTTCATAATCAACAATGTAAAATATACTGTGACCAGTATGCAAGAAAAAGCGTTCTACTATAACAATGACATCACCTCGGTCGTCCTTCCAAACACCATTAAGGGAATTCCCGAACAGGCCTTCTATAACTGTAAGAATCTGAAGTCGATAGCTTGGCCAACCCAGTTGACTAGCATTGGTAAGCAGGCTTTCTATTTTACTGCCATCGACTCGCTCTTCTTGCCTGACCAGGTGGAGACAATATCCGCAGAAGCTTTTTCTACCTGTATAAATCTCAAGTATGTGGAGCTGCCCAAGTCGTTGAAATCCATTGGAGAAAAGGCATTTTACAATGGTGGCAATATTCACCGAGTAATATCGTACATAGAGGAGCCGTTTGAGATACCCGAGAACGTGTTTTTCGTCAACACATCCGATGGTGAGGTGTTCGGCTGGGGCGATCTTTATGTCCCCGTAGGCACAAAGGATAAATATCTTGCCACCACAGGCTGGAACAGCTTCGCGACTATAATAGAGATGGAACCGGAGACTCCAGAGCCGGAATATAAAGACGGTGACAGGTTCACGGCTAAGACTCCGGAAGGAGTAGAAATGTCCTTCATGGTTATCTCTGCCGCTGACAAGACATGCATGACAGTCTCCCGTGACAGTAGGTATCCTATGGTGTGCATTGATAGTAATACAACAGGAACGGTAACCATTCCTTCCGAGGTAAACGGCTTTAAGGTGGTACAGATAGGAGAGGAGACGTTCAGTTCGCTGGATGGCCTGACTGCTATCAACATCTCCGATGGCATCACAACCATAGACAGACTCGCGATAGGATACTGTGAAAACATCACATCAATATATATTCCAGCTTCTGTCACAAGTATTGGTGAAGGAAACTTCTCCTCATGTCATAATCTCAATAGCATTGTTGTAGATAGTAAAAATCCAGTTTACGACTCACGCAACAACTGCAACGCTGTCATCGAGACGGCAACCAAGAAGGTCGTGGCTGGCTGTAATACTACAGTTCTCTTCGACGGGATAACCGCTATTGGAGCAAGAGCATTCATTGGTGTACTGGCACTTTCTACGTTTAATTTGCCTTCAACGGTGACAAGCATTGAAGACTTAGGTTTTTATGGATGCAGTAATCTACAGTCAGTCGTAGTTCCCAAGACGGTCACAAGTATGGGTGTCGCACCATTTGAAGCTTGTAATGGTCTGACTTCTCTTTCTGTTGAGGCAGGAAACCCTAACTATGACTCGCGTGAAAACTGCAATGCCATTATTGAGACCAAAACAGAAAAGTTAATCAATGCATGTAATGTGTCTTTTATACCAGAAGGAATTAAGACCATAGGCATAGGCGCGTTCTATGGTTTAAGAAACATCGAGGTGATTACAATTCCCAAAAGTGTAGAATCCATAGAAGGCGCCGCATTTTATGGGTGCCCAAACCTGAAGATTGTCAAGTCTTTCATTGAAGAACCATTTGTGCCAGGCTACGCCTGCTTTTGGAAAATATCAAAGGATGCGACGCTCTATGTTCCCATCGGAACGAAAGCCAAATACGAGGCAACCGACGGCTGGAAGGATTTCAAGAACATCGTGGAGATGGCCCCATACGACGTGCTGGATGACAATACGGTGGCGGCGCACTTCCTTGAGCCGGATGAGGATGGGAAGTTGGAGATTCCTGCGACGGTGGAGATAGACGGCAAAACGTACACCGTGACGGCGATTGCGGCTGGTGCCTTCAAGGATAACAAGGAACTGACAGAGGTGACGATTCCTGGCACGGTGACAACTATCGGTGACGGAGCCTTTGCGGGCTGCGAGAACCTGCGGGCTATTTATGTCTATGCTCCAGAGCCTATCAGCCTGACAGCCACTGAGGTGCGCAACATGGTGAAGCGTGCGGCGGAGAACGTTCCGTCGCAGTTCGAGGGCATCGACTTCGAGGCCTGCACGCTCTACGTCCCTGTCGGCTCCGAGCAGAAGTACCGTGAGGCAGAGGGCTGGAAGCTGTTTACACACATTGTCGGTGTGGAAAACCCAGCAGGCATCGCCACCATCCATACGGAGAAGAATGGCTATAGTGCTGTCTACAACCTCTCCGGCCAGCGACTCGCAGCTCCGCAGAAAGGCCTCAACATCATCGGAGGCAAAAAGGTCGTTGTGCGCTAAACGTTCTCACTTTTATACTATCAATAGTGCCAAGTTTCACTTCGAGACTTGGCACTATTATGACATCTAAAACACCTTGCACAAACATCTTTTCGCCCAATAATATCATATTTTCTTCTCTTTTCGTTGGGATTTAGAAGAAAATGTGTATATTTGCACCGTTAAATAAAATTCGTTTATGCTTGACAGGACACAGACCATAGAAAAGTTGAAGAGCACCCGCCAGTACCTTGGCGAGCACTATGGTGTGCACTCCATGACGCTCTTCGGCTCGCTGGCACGCAACGAACAGCGAGAAGACAGCGATGTGGACATTTGTGTAGAGATGGTACCCAACTTGTTTAACCGCGCTGGCGTGAAAATCTATTTGCAGGAATTACTTGGATGTGACGTCGATGTGGTGCGAATGCGCGAGAACATGAACCCCTTGTTTAAACAGCAAATTTTGAAATATGGAATTCGAGTCTACTGAGAAACTTCAGATGGTCTATGAGACCCTAAAGAATATTGAGACGGCCATCACCCGACTACAGGAGCGGACAGTGCAGATCCATACTGCCAACGATTTTCTTCTTTCACCCTTTGGCATGGAGAAACTCGATGCTGCCTGCATGGTGCTCATTGCTTTGGGCGAAGCTGTAAAAACGCTCGACAAACTCACCAACAAGGAATTGCTTCCTACATACCCCGCTGTAGAATGGAAGAAAGTCATGGGATCAAGAGACATTATGGCCCACCACTATTTTGAGGTTGATGCCGATGAAGTGTTCAACATCGTGAAGAACGACCTGGAACCCTTGAAGAAAGCTATCGACTATTTCAAGGAAGAACTGTTTGGAGACGACAATCAATAACAAATAATGTATAACCCCTTAAAGGATTGCGTATGACATAGCAAAGACAAAAGACATATAGGAATTGAAGCGTCCGCTTGAATCTTGCTTTCAGAAATTTCGCCAAAATTTAAAAGCAACCAAGAGTAAAAGCACGGATGCTCACGCTGGCCGGCGTGGGCTTTTACTCGGATATGGTTGTTAAGGTGTTTGGCGATACCGCAGGAGACGTAGACGAAGTAATCAGTCCACGTTTTCTTTTTCTGTCTTCTCACAAGCATTTGGACTGTAGAGACTATTCACATTCAAACTAACAATTCAAAGAACGAGATAATATGATGAGAAGATTTTACGCATTGCTTCCTTTGCTTGCAACCCTATTGATACCAACAGCAGCATGGGCAGACGTATGGCAAGACCCAGAGACAAAAGTTAATTATGAGTATACACCTGGACAGAGTGAGGCCGGTGTGAAAAAGGGGACAGGTTGGGATAGTAATGATCAAGCCGGATGCCCAGAGGCATCAGGTGACATCGCTATATTATCCTCTTTTACTATAGGCGGAGAAACCTATACTGTTACCGAGATTAGAAATTACGCCTTTGCACATTGTAACAATTTGACTTCCGTTAAAATCCCCAATACTATCAACTTTATCGGAATAGGTGCTTTTGCAGAATGCTGGTCTCTGCATTCAATAAACATTCCAGAATCTGTTAAATATTTATGTCCCTGTGCTTTCATGAGGTGTGCTCTCACATCAATAGACATTCCTGGCAGCGTAGAAAGTATTGGTTACCAAGCATTTCTTCAGTGCTCAAGACTTGAAACCGTTACCATTGGTGAAGGTGTCACTACTATTCGTGGAACTAATGTGTCAGATCATTTAGATGGTGGCGCATTCTCGTGGTGTTTCAATTTGAAAAAGGTAACATTGCCCGAATCTCTAAAAGAAATTGGCACGGAGACTTTTGGAGGGTGCAATAAATTGTCTGCAATAGAGCTTCCCAAGAATCTGGAGAAGATTGGGAAGAAGGCATTTTATGGCACAGGGAATGAATGTGAATGGTTTGATGTGTACTCCCATATCGAAGAGCCGTTTGCCCTTAATGAGGTGTTTGATGGAAATGGAAAGAATCCAGATGAAAACACCCTCTACGTCCCAGCTGGCACAAAAGCAAAGTATGAGGCTACTGAGGGTTGGAAGGAGTTCAAGAATATTGTGGAGATGACACCTTACGATGTGCTGGATGGCAACACGGTGGCGGCGCACTTCCTTGGGCCGGACGAGGACGGGAAAGTAGAGATTCCTGCGACGGTGGAGATTGACGGTAGGACGTACACCGTGACGGAGATTGCGGCTGGTGCCTTCAAGGATAATAAGGAACTGACGGAGGTGACGATTCCCGGCACGGTGACGACCATCGGCGACGGAGCCTTTGCGGGCTGCGAGAACCTGCGGGCTATCTATGTGCTGGCTCCAGACCCCATCAGCCTGACTGCTGCCGAAGCACGCAGCATGGTGACCAGAGCAGATGGGAATGTGCCTTCGCAGTTCGAGGGCATCGACTTTGACGCCTGCACGCTCTACGTCCCTGTCGGCTCCGAGCAGAAATACCGCGAGGCCGAGGGCTGGAAGCTGTTTACCCACATTGTCGGTGTGGAAGACCCGGCTGGCATTGCCACCATCCATACGGAGAAGAATGGCTATAGTGCTGTCTACAACCTCTCCGGCCAGCGGCTTGCAGCTCCACAGAAAGGCCTCAACATCATCGGAGGCAAAAAGGTTGCTGTACGCTAAAAGGATGATTACCATGCACAGCCTAATGCCCCTATAGGGGTATGATAGGAGTAGCCAGCCATTTCGCCGTACCTCTGGCACGGCTGTATGGTTGGCTATCCCTATCTGATGCCTCTGGCATCGTAAAATCAAGGTGCATGACACCATAAAAGTTAAGGAAATTAACAAAAATGTAATTAATATACGACAACTATGACAACTTCAGCCCCCCTTTGTCCCCCCTGGGGGGAGATAAATTGACAAGTAGATAAGTTGAAAGGTTGTTTTTGTTGTTTAGGTTGTCGTTTTTTTTGTGCACTGCGGCTACTGAGCTTTGAATTCTCGAGAGAATTCAAAGCTAAAGTGCCCCTCGCTCATGCTCATGTGCCACTTTTCCGTTCAATTCTCTCGAGAATCCACTTATTCGCGTGCTCTGCCGAACGGGATAAGCCTCTCACTGCCCGCAAATGTGTCAGCCTTGTGTCACCCGTGTCAGCCTTGAAAAAGGTTGCAAACGCCCTGTACATCGGCGTTGTGTCAGCGTGTCAACCTATTTTGCGTTTTTTTTTCTTCTCTTTTATTGTCGTATAGAATAAAATGTGTATATTTGCAGCGAGTTTTTAAAGTATATGAGTACAATTATTTATCCATCGCCAATATTCGGCCCGGTGAAGAGCCGCCGGCTCGGCATTTCGCTTGGCATAAACCTGCTGCCGGGAGACGGCAAGGTCTGCACGTTCGACTGTATTTACTGCGAATGTGGCTTCAACGCCGACCACCGTCCCAAGGCTTCAATGCCGACGCGCCATGAGGTGGCGGCGGCACTCGAACGGCGCTTGCAGGACATGAAGCAGAACGGCCCCCATCCTGACGTGCTTACGTTTGCAGGCAACGGCGAGCCGACGGCCAACCCGGAGTTCCCCTCCATAATCGATGATACGCTGCGGCTGCGCGACAAGTATTTCCCCGAGGCTAAGGTGTCGGTGCTGAGCAATGCCACAATGATTACCCGGCCTGAGGTGCATGAGGCTCTGATGCGGGTGGACAACAATATTCAGAAGCTCGACACCGTGTCGGAAGAATACATCAGCCGCACAGACAGGCCCACAGGCCACTACAACTTGCGCAAGACCATTGAGGCGCTGAAGGCCTTCAACGGACATGTGATAATACAGACAATGTTCATGAAGGGCGGTGAAGCCGACAATACCTCAGACTCATACGTGGAGCCGTGGCTGAAAGTAGTGGCAGAGATAAGGCCGCAGAAGGTGATGATCTACACTATTGACCGTGAGACTCCCGACCGCAGCCTTCAGAAAGCGACACATGAGGAGCTGGATGCCATACGCGACAGAGTGACAGCCGAGGGCATACCTTGCCAGGCGTCGTACTGAGACATGCAAGCCAAAGTACAGGAACAAGCCAAAGTTTGCAACCGAGTTGCAAAACATTTGTCATACCTTTGCACCCGGAAACAACAAACAGAAGAAAGGTATGACACACGAACACCATCACAACGAGAAGTGCTGCGGTCATGAGCACCACAGCGAGCACCACCACGACACCAATCATAGGCGGCAGATAGTACTGATAGCAGTGAGCGCTGTGCTGTTGGCTGTTGCCATAGGCATAGAGCACAGCTGCGACCTGACAACATGGCAGTTGCTGCTGGTTTATTTGGTGCCCTACCTGCTTTCTGGCCACGAAACGCTGCACGAGGCTGCCGTGGGCATGGCCAAGGGAGAGATGATGGACGAGCACTTCCTGATGTCGATAGCCACTATCGGCGCACTCTGCATAGGCTTCATGCCTGGCGCAGAGAACGAGTTTCCCGAAGCGGTCTTCGTGATGCTCTTCTTCCAGATAGGTGAACTCTTCGAGAGCTACGCCGAGGGCAAGAGCCGCGCCAGCATAGCCCACCTGATGGACATACGTCCCGACGTGGCCCACGTGAAGGGTGGGGGAGACGTGTCGCCGGAGGAGGTGGCCGTGGGCACTACAATCATTGTGCGTCCGGGCGAGAAGGTTCCTATCGACGGCATCGTTATAGAAGGAGTGTCGGCGCTGAACACTACGGCGCTGACGGGCGAGAGTGCACCGCGCAGCATTGCCGAGGGCGACGAGGCACTGTCGGGCTGTGTCAACCTGTCGGGACTACTGTACATACGCACCACCAAGACCTTCGGACAGAGCACCGTGGCAATGGTTATCGACCTGGTGGAGAACGCCAGCAGCCACAAGTCGAAGAGCGAGACTTTCATCACTCGCTTCGCCCGCGTCTACACGCCTATAGTGGTAGTGGCTGCTGTGGTGCTGGCAGTGGTTCCGCCGTCGGTGGCGTACTTCGCAGGCCATCAGCCCTTTGGTGAAGCATTTGCCACATGGTTCTACCGTGCTCTGATGTTCCTGGTTGTCTCGTGTCCTTGCGCTCTGGTCATAAGCGTGCCGCTGACCTTCTTCGGCGGTATAGGAGGAGCCTCGCGCAAGGGAATACTTATAAAAGGAGCCAACTATATTGACGTGCTTGCCAAGACGCGGACAGTGGTGTTCGACAAGACGGGCACCCTGACAAAGGGGCATTTCGAAGTGCAGGCCGTACACCCGGAAACATGCGACGAACACCGGCTGCTGCATCTGGCTGCTCATGTGGAGCACTTCAGCACCCACCCCATAGGGGCGGCTCTGCGCGACGCCTTCCCCGACGAGGCCACCGACGGCTGCATGGTGAGCGACATCAGGGAGATTGCCGGCCAGGGAGTTGTGGCAAGAGTTGGGGCGGAGCTTGTCAGCGTGGGCAACACCAAGCTGATGGATACCGTAGATGCCCGGTGGCGTGACTGCTCTCACGTGGGAACAGTCATCCATGTGGCTATTGACGGCAGCTATGCTGGTCACATTGTAATAAGCGACAGCATCAAGGCCGACAGTGTCGAGGCCCTGATGCTGCTGCGCAAGATGGGTGTGGAAAAAACGGTGATGCTAACTGGCGACAGCAGGGCTGTGGCAGCCCACGTGGCCGACAAGCTTGGCATAGACGAATATCACGCAGAACTGCTTCCTGCCGACAAGGTAAGCTACATCGACGAGAGCCGGCAGGCACCCGTTGCTTTCGTCGGTGACGGCATCAACGACGCTCCGGTGCTGGCTCGCGCCGACGTGGGAATAGCCATGGGAGGCTTGGGCAGCGATGCTGCCATAGAGGCTGCCGACGTGGTGCTGATGGACGACAAACCGTCGAAGCTACCAGTGGCAATAGCCATCAGCCGCCATACCCTAACCATAGCGCGCCAAAATGTCTGGTTCGCCATAGGAGTAAAGGTGGCAGTGCTCATGCTTGCAACCGTAGGACTGAGCACCATGAGCATGGCCGTCTTCGCCGATGTCGGCGTAACGGTGATAGCAGTGCTTAACGCCATGAGGGCGCTGAGGAAGTGACACTTTTCACTCCTCGCTCTTCAGCTGGAAGTCGAGGTCGGCCTGTACAACGAAGAACACCTCCTGGGGGTCGAAATGTCCGACCTTGTCTTTCAGTGCACTCTTGGTGATGGCGTCTGCCACCTGTTGCAGGTCTATGTCAACCTCCTCGTCGTCGCTCTCCAGAATGCCGCTCTCGTAGTAGTAGTCCACGATGGCATCCATCAGGTAGAACAAGTCGCTGTCGCTGAAGTGTGCCTTGATTTCCAATGGCAGCTGTTCGCGTATGTACTCAGCTTCTCGGCGTGCCTCCTCCTCGTCGAGGCGCAGCTCTTCTTCAAGTGTGGGCATGGCGGGTCAGGAAACAAGTGCTTGGAACTTCTCTTCTAACTTGGCCTTGGGAACGGCTCCCACAAGTTTGTCTACCACTTCGCCGTTCTTGAAGAACAGCAGGGTGGGGATGTTGCGGATGTCATACTCGGCAGCCAGGTCGTCGTTGTCCTCGACGTCGCACTTGCCCACTTCCAACTTTCCTTCATACTTCTCGGCCAACTCCGACAGTATAGGGGCAATCATGCGGCAGGGTCCGCACCATGTTGCCCAGAAATCCAACACAAAAGGCTTGTCGCCATTCTTCAAGCTCTCGAAATTCTTTTCTGTTACAACTATTTCCATAATTCTTTTCGTTAAGATGGTTATATTTTACATGCAAATATCGTGCCAATAATTCTCCTTTCACATCTCTCTCGTTTAGTTTATCTTGTAGTCTAATGCCTGCTGGCTCTCAATGTAGTCGATGAGGGCATGGCGCACGTCTACGGTGTTTCTTTTCGACTGCAACAGCACGTGGTGCCTGCCCCGCGAGTCGCGCAGCTGGAAGAAGAGCTTGGTCTTGCCCGGATGCTCGTCTACCAACTGGCTTAGGTCGTTAACCACCTGCTCGTCAATCATGTCGGTGACGATGGAGATGGTTATTCGGTCTATGGCCTTGTCCTTGACCGTCTGCAGGTACTCTATGTTCTGCACTTTCAGGTCGAGAGGGCTGTTCTCCTGGAAACGGAAGCGCGGCTGTAGCTTTGCTAATACATAGACAGAGGCCCCTTCGGTGAACATGCCGTTCCACCGTCCCCAGTCCTCGCCGAAGAGTGCCAGCTCGCCCTGCCCGTTGAAGTCTTCTATGGTTACGAAGCCGCATGGCTTGCCGGTTTTTGTGAACTTTGAGCGCACGGCAGTGACTATGCCTCCTATTACCACATCCTCACGTCCCTTAAGGTTCTGCACGTCGCTGATTTCTGCACACTTGGTGTTGCACAGGTTCTCGAGAATCACCTTGTACTCGTCGAGGGGGTGTGCAGAGAGGTAGATGCCCACCAGGTCGCGCTCCTTGTTCAGTCGCTCTATGTCACTCCATCGCTCGTCGGTCTTAGGCACGGGCGGCGTGGCTATCTCTATGTCGTCGAAACCTCCGAAGAGAGTGTTCTGCGCCTCAGCCTTTGCCTGCTGGTAGTTCTGTCCGTAGCGCACCAGCGTGTCGATGAACAGCTCGCCCTTGGCATTCGGGGTGAAGTAAGCCTCGCGGCGTATGCCGAAGGAGTCGAAGCCGCCGCTGAGTGCCAGCGACTCAAACGACTTGCGGTTGACGTTGGCGAAGTTGATGCGCTGGGTGAAGTCGAACACGTCGCGGTAGGGGCCGTTCTTCTCGCGCTCGTCTATGATGGCATTGGCAGCGCCGTCGCCCATGCCCTTGATGGCTGCCAGTCCGAAGCGTATCTCGCCCTTGTGGTTGACACCGAACTTGAGGTACGACTCGTTGACGTCGGGTCCCAGTGTGGCTATGCCCATCTGCTTGCACTCGTCCATGAGCTTTGTGATTTCTGTAATCTGGTCGCGGCGGCGCGTCATGATGGCAGCCATGAACTCTGCCGGGTAGTTGGCCTTGAGGTAGGCTGTCTGGTAGGCCACCCACGAATAGCAGGCGGCATGCGACTTGTTGAAGGCGTAGGATGCGAATTTCTCCCAGTCGGCCCATATTTTCTCAAGTATCTTCGGGTCGTGGCCGTTCTTCTGTCCGCCCTCAATGAACTTGGGCTTCATGGCGTCTACAATGTCCTTCTTTTTCTTTCCCATGGCCTTTCGCAGGGCATCGCTCTCACCGCGGGTGAAGTCGGCCAGCTGGCGCGAGAGCAGCATCACCTGTTCCTGGTAGACGGTGATGCCGTAGGTGTCCTTCAGGTACTTCTCCATGCAGGGTATGTCGTACTTTATCTCTTCGCGTCCGTTCTTTCGGGCAATGAACGAGGGTATGTAGTCCATAGGCCCCGGGCGGTAGAGGGCGTTCATGGCTATCAGGTCTTCGAAGACGGTAGGGTGCAGCTCGCGCAGGTATTTCTGCATGCCGCTCGACTCAAACTGGAAGGTGCCTATGGTGCGTCCCTGCTGGTACAGCTCGTAGGTCTTGGGGTCGTCGATGGGTATGGTGTCGAGGTCAATGTCGATGCCTCTGGTAATCTTGATGTTGGCGCATGCCTCCTTAAGCTCTGAGAGGGTCTTCAGTCCGAGGAAGTCCATCTTGATGAGGCCTGTTGACTCAATGACGTGTCCGTCGTACTGGGTGCAGTTGGTCTTGGTGTCTTTGAAGTCGGGGTCGTCGGCTGTTGACACGGGCACCCAGTCTGAGATGGGGTCGCGGCAGATGATGAAGCCGCAGGCATGTATGCCTGTGCCGCGCACGGTGCCCTCGAGCATTTTCGCGTACTTAATGGTGTTGGCCAGCACGGGGTCGGCCGAGGCCTCGGCATCGCGTAGCTCTGGCACGCACTTGATGGCGTTGGCCAGGTTCATCTTGAGGTTGTCGGGCAGACGGTCGGGAATGGCCTTGCACAGTGCGTTGCTCACTGCCAACGGCAGCTTCTCCACGCGTGCCACGTCCTTGATGCTGTTCTTCGTGGCCATCGATGCGTAGGTTATGATGTGTGCGCAGTTCTCGTGGCCGTACTTGTCTTCCACCCACTTCAGCACCTTTCCGCGTCCGTCGTCGTCGAAGTCGGTGTCGATGTCGGGTAGCGATATGCGGTCGGGGTTCAGGAAACGCTCGAAAAGCAGGTCGTACTTCAGTGGGTCAATCTTAGTGATGCCTAAGCAGTAGGCCACCACAGAGCCGGCAGCCGAGCCGCGCCCCGGCCCCACCATCACGTCAAGCTCGTCGCGGGCGGAGTTTATGAAGTCCTGCACAATGAGGAAGTAGCCCGGAAAACCCATCGTCTTCATGATGTGCAGCTCGAAGCGGATGCGGTCCAAGACTTCAGCTCCCCCCGGTCCCCCCTTGGGGGGAAGAGAGGTCAGTGTGGCTATGATCTCATCTGTCGTCAGGGTTGTGTTCTCCCCTCCAGGGGGGGGCTGGGGGGGGCCGTATCTCCTGTATGCCCCCTCATACGCTAACTTGGCCAGGTAGTCGGCCTCGAACTTTATGCGGTATAGCTTGTCGTAGCCGCCCAGCTTCTTGATTTTCTTCTCGCCCTCTTCGCGCGGTAGCGGGTTCTCGCCGTTCTCGTCGGAGGTGAACTCGCGGAAGAGGTCTTCCTCGGTGAACTTCTGCCGCCACTGCTCCTCGGTGCCGAAGCTCTCGGGAATTGGGAAGAAGGGCATGATGGGGTCGTGGTCGAGCGAGTAGATTTCCACCTTGTCCAATATCTCAAGGGTGTTGCTTAGGGCTTCTGGCACGTCGCTGAAGATGTCGTTCATCTCCGCCCGTGTCTTGAACCACTCCTGCTTCGAATAGAGCATGCGCGTTGGGTCGTCAAGGTCTTTGCCCGTCGACAGGCATAGCAGGTGGTCGTGGGCCTCAGCGTTCTCCTGGTCCACGAAATGGGCGTCGTTGGTACAGACAAGCTTGATGCCATACTCGCGTGCCAGCTCTATCAGCACCTTGTTGGCCTGCTGCTGCATGGGGAACGTCTCGCGGTTGGCGCGTATCGAAGGGTCTTTGACCTCATGGCGCTGCAGCTCCAGGTAGTAGTCGTCGCCAAACACCCTGTGATACCACTCCACGGCCTCGCGGGCACCGGCCATGTCGCCATTGATAATCTTCTTGGGCACCTCGCCGGCAATGCACGCCGAGCAAACTATCAGCCCCTCGTGGTAGCGCTCCAGGTCCTCGCGGTCGGTGCGCGGGCGCATGTAGTAGCCCTCAACCCATGAGTTGCTCACCAGCTTTATCAGGTTCTTGTAGCCCGTGTAGTTCTTTGCCAGCACTATCAGGTGATAGCCGCCCTGGTCTTCCTTTCCGCGCCGCAGCGACTTTGAGCCGTGGCGCGAAACATACATCTCGCAGCCGAAGATGGGCTTGAATGGCTCCAACCCCTCCTTCTTGCGGCCTTTGTTAACGCCGTTCACAATGTCGTGGAACTCCTTGATGCCGAACATGTCGCCATGGTCGGTGATGGCCATGCCGCGCATCCCGTCGCCGACGGCCTTGTCTACCAGCTTCTTGATGCTCGACTGGCCGTCGAGAATGGAGTAATAAGTATGTACGTGCAGGTGAATGAAATCTTCCATGTGTGCAAAGTTACATCTTTTCTGCGATACCTCCAAGGGAAACCACGTTAAATAATATTAGGCAACTTAAGTTTCACAGTATCTTTAGTCTCAAAACACCATGGCTGATGAGGAGTGGCACTTTACGACCGTAAAGTGCCACTTAATTTCAAAGAAGTGCCACTTTAGCTCCGTAAAGTGGCACTCTACGGATGAGGCATTTTAGACTGAATTGCGTTAATCTTCCAAAATATGTTACAAGTTACAAGCTTTTTTCGTATCTTTGCAAAATGAATCTCCCCTTCGGCATACGGCTGCTGAGAAGGAGCGGGTATTGAAACGAAATCAAAAAAAGTAAACTAATATGAAGAAGATGCTTCTTGCACTGGCTTCCATGCTGACAGCTCTTGCTGCATGGGCCGACGATGGTCGTACTGACGTTACGGCTGAGTTTTTGACTAACCCCTCGTTTGAGGTCGATGACATTACTAAGCTGTCGGCGGTGAACAACCAGTCTGACGGTCTGCGCGGATACACGGTAGCAGCACCGCAGGGCTGGACGGTGGCCAACGGAGTCAACGCCGTGAGCCTCATCGTGACAGCCGACTGTTACACTGACAACAACTTCGGTAAGGTGACCACTATGGCCGGCGGCTCGCAGGCCTATTACCTGCGCATGGGCTGGAGCACGGGCACGACCACCATTCGGCAGACCATTACCGCTCTGCCCAAGGGCAAATACCAGTTTCAGGCCAGCGTGCGCTCGGCCTACTCCAACCAGGCCGTTTCCACTTTCAAGTTAGTGGCAGGCGGCGGTAGCTCCAGTGTTTCTTTCACACAGGGGGTGCAGGGGTGTATGCCATCGATGAAATGGAGCGTTGAGACGTTGGACTTCAAGCAGGCTGCCGACGGCACGGCCACAGTAGGCTTCGACGTGAACTGGTTGTCGGGCGGCTCATGCATCATGTTCGACGATATCAGGCTCTATAGGCTCAGCGACGATTACGTGGCTCCGGATGCCCCCGCCGATGCCAGCCCGACAGAAGGCACTGTGCTCAGCGATTTCGTAGCTGAGGAAACAATGCAATCCGACTTGCTGCAGATGCTTGCCAACTTCGCCGTTTATATGAAGAACGACTTCCAAGACTGCCAGTGGCCCAACAGCATTGAAGAGCCTTGCGGCTGCTTCCGTGGCGAAAACACGATGGCAAACGACGAGAGGGGAGTGCGCCCTAATGCCGACCTGTCGATGATTTGTGCCTTCCTCGTGAAATATGGTAAGAACAGGGTGACGCTGCCTGAAGGCGTGACGTGGGATGACTTGGAGTCGATAGCCATGAAGAGCCTCGTCTTTGCATACTCTACCCACAAGGCCAACAAGTTGAAGGTGTGCTCCGGCGGCAATTACTGGGGGTCGGTGTCAAACGCCGACCACGTGTGGGAAAGCTCGCTATGGGCAATGAGCGTTGCATATAGCGCCTTCTTCCAGTGGGACAAACTCAGTGAGCAGCAGAAGGGGTACGTCTACCAGCTGCTGAAGGCCGAGTGCAACTACGAGCTGGAACGCTCCATACCCACTGGCTATGCCGGCGACACGAAGGCAGAAGAGAACGGGTGGGAGGCCGACGTACTGGCTGCCACTCTGGGACTATTCCCCAACGACCCGATGGCGCCACGCTGGTTCCAGCGGCTGCGCGAGTTTGCCATCAACAGCTACTCGCAGAAGTGGGATGCCACAGACGATACCGTTGTAGACCCCGACTACGACACGAAGAGGGTGAGAGACCTCTACAAGGGCAAGAACCTCTACGACGACTACACACTGCAGAACCACAACTATTTCCACACCTCCTATCAGAACGTGGTTGTCCAAGAGCTGGGCGAGGCCGCCCTGGCGCTGAAGCTGTTCCAGCAGGGACTCTACGGCAAGGAGCTGTGGAAGACCAATGCCTTGATGCACAACAATGACAAGGTGATGCAGGAGGTGCTCTACTGGCTGGCACTGGCCGACGGCGAGCTGGCCATGCCCAACGGCAACGACTGGAGTCTGTTCCTCTACGACCAGATTACCTCTTACAGCACCATCGCCTGCTTCCTGCGCGACCCGCACGCCCTGCTTTTAGAGAACTTGGCATACAAGATGATCAAGGCACGCCAGACGACCACCGCCGACGGTTCCTGGTTGTTGCGTCCCGACGTAGGCGCACGGCGCATGGGTGTGGAAGCCCACCGCGTGATGATGACGTGGCTCATGCATGAGGTGCTCAGCACCGCCGACCTTGCCGCCACCACCTGGGACGACTTCAACACAGAGTACTCGCCTGCCAAGGTCTTCACTTCGCAGAACATAGTCCGTGCCGCTACCGACAGCCGCTTCACCTGCTTCTCGTGGAGTGAGGGGCTGAAGAGCTATACTGGCTATATTGCCGCCAACTCGGTTGACAAGAACAAGATAATAGTGCCATATCGTGCCAACAACACGGGCAACTTCATCGGATGGTATGAGGTCAAGGACAAGGGCACCAACGCCACGCCCGTAGTCAGCGGTATCTATGACCTGCGCGGCAACAGTTACGTGATGAACGGTGAGCTGCAAACCAACGATGCTACGCTTAACAACCGGTTTGCCATCTACTCCACGCCAGGCAATGCTGTCATATATATAGATTATGTACGCGCGAACCAGCCTGTCACCATCACTGCAGAAAAGGGCGGACTGATGGCCATCAGCGTCGACGAACTGACGAAGAGCAAGCGCACGCTGACCAGTGAAAGCGGGAGCATTAAAACCGATGGCTCGGCATTGACAACTCTGGATGGAAGCTGGGTCAACGTCGACGACGCCGTGGGCATTGTCACACCGGCCTATCGCATGTTCGCCTTTGGAGAGAAGGCCGACAACAACTCCATCTTGACGGCCAAGCTCTATACGCTCTACAGCCGAGGTAGCCGCACAGTCCAGACTGGCGAAGTGGTGAGCCGCCGCGCCGTGGCATACTACTCTAACGTCACCGCAGAACAGACCGCCAGCCTGTCGGCACAGGCCGCCCAGCTCTCAACGCCAGCGGGCTGGAACGCCTTCATGGCCTTCGACCCCGACCAGACGGGCTACCTGTTGCTCAGTAATTTTGCAAGCGGAGAGAAGTGTACGCTGCCCGACGTGCTAACATCGCTCGGAGCACCCGTGTTTACGGTTCCGACCACCATCAGTTCCACAGGCTCCACTGCAACTTTCGATGCAGATGAAAACCACTCGGTGGTGAACACCCTGAAGTTTTTCGCCAACGGCACAGGAATAGAGGCCATGCAGGCCGTTGGCGACTCAACTGCCATCTACCTGAAGAACAACCTTAAGGACAAGAACACCGTCACCATAACCGCATACGACAAGGGCGTAAGCATGAGCAAGGATGTCACTCTGTACTATAAGGTGCTCAAAGTCTACATTAGCGATGGGGAACTTATGACAGAGGAGGCGGAAAACATGCCATACGATGAGAAGCCCACCCGCATTAGCGCCGACCTGCGTCAAAAGAACGATGACGGAACAGACAATAGCGTGTATGACTTTTTAGGACGCAAAATAATGAAGTGGAGCCGGCATGCAGCCGGCTCCACCAGAAATCTGTCTTATAGCGGGTTAAACAGTGGACTTTATGTCGTTGGCGGAAGGAAGGTTGAGGTGAAGTGATTACCTTATAACCACCTTGCGGCCATTGATGATATAGAGTCCCTTCGACGGGTTGCTCACGCGGCGTCCCTGCAGGTCGTACATCTGATTGTCAACGTTACGTTCGCCGGCTTCCGTTTCCCTGATTGCCGTCACCTCGTCTATAGTCTTGCTGCCATAGTAATAGAGGTGGAAGCTGTCGAAGATGGCCCAGTAGCTGGAAGGCATCGACGACGACAAGATGCCCACCTTTAGCGAGCCTCCCTGAACGGCCACAGCACTAACGACACGGTTCTCGTAATAGCCTTTGTTGAAATAGGCGGATGCCGACTGCATGTCGTCGGGGATGAAATTACCGTTCATGGTCTGCTCACGGCCAATGCCCAGCTTCTTCGACTGGCTGCCTTCCTTGATGTGAAGCAGTTTCTTCGACTTCGAGCCGGCATAGATTGTGGCGTTGACGGCCACGTTGGCTGCCGAGCTGTAGGGGCCGGGGCGCTGGAAGGCCTGAGCAGTGAAGGCGTAGGTGCCGGCAGGCAGTCCCTTGACAGTCTGGTTGAAGTCGAAGGTGGTTTGGTAGAACTCACCGCAGCCGTAGCTGATGGCAGGGCTGCCATTCCATCCGTCGCTGCTTTCATCGATAGTGGGGTTGACAAGCATGTAGGTCAGGTCAAAGGGCGTGTCGGTGGGTGTCACCCCTTTCAGGAAGTTGGTGCCAGCGGTTTCTGCCTCTGTTGCCAGCAATGTCATTTCCGTGACGGTGGTAGCTGCTGCCAGTCGTGTCTCAATGTCGCTTATTGCTGCTGCCAATGCGTCGTCGGTGCCGGCCACGTTCTCAGTGTGAGGCACTGCCGCCAGTTCCTTCACCAGCTTCAGGGCATCCTCCGTCTGCTTCTTCAGCTGTGCCATGGCATTTGTCTCGGCAGCCTGTATCTCTTCCGTTGTCAGGATGAGCCAGCGCTGTGCCTCTGCCGAGTTGGAGATGTTGAAGGTGGCTGCCGTGGTGATGCCGTTGACGTTTGCCTGCAGGCACTTGGGGTCCCAGCCCGACTGGGGGTGTATAATCCAATAGCCTCGCTGTCCGTCAACGTCAACCCTTCCCTTCATCAGGTGCCAGTTCTCGTTGGCCGTCAGTGTGGTCTTTGAAAGGGTTTTGATGCCACTGCTATATGTAAGGTATTGGCCTGTGGAAGCGTTGCGTATCTGGTAATACTGGTTGTCGGGCGTAAAGGTTATATACCACGCCGCGCTGTCGTTCTGTGCAGCCTCTGCCGCAGTCATTGTCACCCATCTCAGCATGCCGGTGTCTGTGGGTTTAAGGTATGAGGTGTAAAGGCCACGGTCCTTGGACTCGTTTTTGATGTAGTACTTTACAGTCTCTTCCTGATTGAACGAATAATATGGGTCGGCGTATGTGCTGTAAGTGTGCTCCAGGCCGTCTTCGCCGAGAGCCTGACCTATCATGGCGTTGGCGTAGTAGAGCTTCAGCGTGCCGTTGTCCTCACTGGCACCATTGATGCCGTATGGCCACATGTGCTGGTTGTCGCCGTTGAGTCGCGAGCCAGTGGCGTTGTCCCAGAAATCGAGGAACTCCGACACGCGGTCGCCCAACCACTGGCCTGTGCCGTTGCCTGAGCGCAGGATGTCGCCATGCCACTGTGTGGAGTAGGGTATAACTCCCAAGCCATGCTGCATCTCGTGCATAATGGTACCCGTGCGCTGATAGCTGGCATTGGGTCCCACGTTCATCCACGGAGTGTCCTGGTAGTTGCAGTCGGCTGTTGGCGTCCCCGACCCATAGCCCACGTTGAAGTGCTTCTTGATGCTTGTCAGGTTGCAGAAAATGTCGCAAGCCTGTGTCAGCGCATTGTTTATGCGTTCGTTTTCCTCGGCACTTCCGCCGTTGTTGTAAGAATAGGTGATGGCACCCTTGGGCAGGGTGTAGAACTTGATGACATCGCCATATCCGGTGACATTATCGTTATTGGTGACGTATGCACGCATGTAGTACTTCGTGGCAGGCTTCAAGTCGACGAAATAGTAGATGATGCCATTGTTCGACAGCATCTTTGTGCTTACGACATCGCTGACCGTTGGATTCGGTTCCTCGCTTAGGCAGAAACCACGATTCTTGATGGTAGGTCCGCCATTGGTCGAGACATTTGAGAGACGCCCGAAAGCCATGGTGGCGCCACGCGCAAAACGCGTGTCGGTGGTTACTTGTGGTACCTGTGCCGATGCCGAAATGGTCGGGACAGACAGAAGGATAGTGAGGATTAGGTGTTTCATGTCGATGGTAATTATGTTAATAATAAGTAAGCCTTATCTGGCAATAATCTTTGCCGTGTGCACGGTGCCCTGCTTGTCGGTCACCTTCATGACATAGACTCCATGCGACTCAAGGGCAGTGACTTGGCGGCCGTCTGTGGTGAAGAACTCGCGCTTGGCGGCGTCTATCTTGTCGATGTCTGTGAAGGGCTGCTTGATGCCGGTCACATCGCCTAAGATGACGATGCCGAAGGGCTGGGCGAAGGTGGTCTCGCCGTCGTCCGCGGTGACGTTGACGCTATAAATGCCCTTTGCATTGGGCTTTACGTCGTATATCTTCAGCACCGACCCGTCCATAGTGAGCTTGAAGATTCCGTTGTTAACCACAGAAAGCCTATATTCGGGTGTGACGGCATTGCCGTTCTGTCCGTAGAATCCTGCAAAGTATGGCTTTACGTCAATGGTGGCCTCGCCGTTGGATTCCATCTCTACGTATGGATGAGCCATCAGTTCCAGATAGTCTTCCAACAATGTCCATCCGTCGCCATTGGGGTCGTCGTTCTGGTTGGCCGTGTTGGCATCGCTGCCTATGAGGTTCTCATACCAGTTGGGCATGCCGTCCTGGTCGGTGTCCCAGTCTTCGGGGCGCTGCTCCTCGGGATATGCCTCCCAGCCCTTGCCATCGGCATGCTCGGTGATGTCGGCCTCGGTGTCAATCTCTCCCTTGATCTTCGACTTCGAGCCAACGTATGTATAGGTGCCGTCGAGGGTCTCGCGGACATTACGCACATGGTGCTCGTCGCGCATGGGCATGGTGGCACCAGCATAGCTGGTCACAATCTTCATGGCGTCCTTGGCCGAGTGGATGGTGGCGTGGCTGTCGAACAGCGGCTCGCTGACGCGATACTGATAGGTGGTGGGAATGTTGCCCGTGGCGTTATATGTCACATTCACGGCATCCTCCGTCTGTGTGTGGTTCTTGTTTTCCCGGATGTTGCCCTTTATGTAGGCTTGGTCAATGCCGTCGGGAGCTATGGCATCCTCGAAGTCTTGGGTAAAGAGTATGGTCTTGCGGGTGTCTGCCCCCATCTTGTAGTAGTTGTTCACGAAGTTCACGGCGTGGCAGTTGCCGTCGGTTGTGCGGTTGTGCCAGTTGTAGCATACGTTGTTGAACAGGTCGAGGCCTCCAATGGGGCGGTTCTGGCCGTCCATGCCGCCGCCCATGCTCCAGTTGCGGCCCTCGCAGTTCACCAACAGGTTGTGGTGCCACGACCCTATGCGCCCGTCGATGGTAGCAGCATAGCCGTGGTTGGTGCCGTCGGAATAATTCTTGTGGCCCGTGATGCCTAATGCCTCGGAGATGACATTATATTGGAATGAGATGTTCAGTGCGCCGCGTCCGCTGACAGTCTCGTCTGTTCCCCAGGCGGCTGTGCAGTGGTCTACTATGGCATGGTCGGCTCCCGACATGCCCATGGCATTTCCCGTATTCTCGCCATAAACGCCCAATCCGCGCTTAAAGCGTATATGCCTGCAGATTATGTCCGAGCCTATGTTGATGTTCGATGCCTTTATGCAGATGCCCTTGCCGGGAGCTGTCTGTCCGGCTATGGTGGCGTAGGGCTTGACGAAGTTCGAACTGAAGTCGAGTTCTATGATGCCGCTCACGTCGAACACTATGTAGCGAGGCTCGTCCATCTCGGTCAGTCCGTATAGCAGCGTGCCAGGTTCCTTGCTGCCGCTGAGGCTTGTCACATGATACACCTTTCCCCCTCGTCCACCTATGGCATAGCGGCCATAGCCTTCTGCTTCGGGGAAAGCCAGCTGGCAAGGCTGGCAAGTCCAGGCCGTACCCTTATGTATGTTGCCCGTAGCATCCACCTCGTCAACGCGCCACCAGTAGCGCTGCCTCGACGAGAGGCCTTTCTTGGTATATTGTGTGGCCGTGCCCTCGTATTCGTATGTGTCAGTCTTGGCCACTGTAGCCGAATCGGTGCCGAACACCAGTTTGTGGCTCACGGCCTCAGGGGCTGCTACCCACGAGAACCGGATGGTGCCGTCTTCCGTCCCAGCGTGGAAGTCGTGGTTGGCGGGCTGCGGGTCGGTAGCCGTCATCTCGGCCACGTCGAACTCCAGGCCATTCAGCATCGCGCGGGTGTTGGTATAGGTCTTGCCCTCTTCCAGCACGGTGGTATATGCAATCACCACGGGCTTGCCCTCCGTCACGTTGAAACTGATGAATGACGAGCCTGCCTCTATGGTGCTCTGTGCGGCCGAGGTGAACGGCTGGTTGGTGGCCACCACCGTGCCGTCTACGCTCACGTCAATCAGCGGTTGCACCTGGTCCTTGTCCGAGTTGTTGTGATAGGCCTTCAGCGTGTGTTTGCCTGGTGTCATGCCCGTAATGGTTAGTATGAGTGAAGTAGAGGCATCGTTGATGTTAGTCAGATTGCCGTCCACTATGTTTGTGGCCAGCACCTCGTCGGCAATCACCCTCAGTCCCTTTGTCTCCACGTCGGTCTTGCTCCAGTTGCTGCCCACGGCTGTGGCTGCGCCACCTGCGGTGATGGCGATGGTCATGCCGTTGTCCAGGGTCTTCGTGTCGCTCGTGGCACGGGGTACGGCCCACGAGATGTAGTTTATTTCCGTATCCTTGCCGGGGGCGGTCTTTCCCGGAAGGTCAAAGTCAATGTTTTGTGCAGTTGTGTTCAGAGCTGCCGATGCCATAAGAAGCATGGCATACCAAGTTTTTTTCTTCATTTCAGTTAGTGTTTTGGGTTTTTCTGTTCTGTTGTTTGCTATCTGCGCGCAAAGGTAATACATTTAACTGAAACTGCCAAATCCTTGGGGCGTTTTGTTGTTAATAATCGCCCTGCCGCCGTATCTCGGCGTCGCATCCGCCGGGAATGGTGACCGTGAGCTGGCTGCCGTTGTCGTGCATCTCTACCTTCACCTCGCCGTAGAGGGTGTGGATGGTGGTGCTGACAGTGTGGATGCCTTCGACATGCGCAGGGCTGATGACGAGGTGTCGCATGCCGTGAGTGCCGGGCTTCTGGCGTATACCGCTGATTGAGCGGAACAGCCACTCGTCGATCTGGCCGAGCATGAAGTGGTTTTCCGAAGCTCCTTGGCGCGGGTCCCACTGTTCGGTGAGTGTAGTGGCGCCTTGTGCTATCTGGAAGCCGTAGCCAGGTGTGTCGTAGTGGTTGAGCATCTGGAAGAGCAGGTCGTCAAGGCCGTTGTCGGCGAGCACTCGGAAGAGGTATCGGTTGCCCACGTCGCCGGTGGTGAGGCGGTTGCCGTGGGCGTGGATGTCGTCGACGAGGCTGTTCAGCACGGCGGCTTTGTTGTTGCCGCAGATGCCGAGGAACAGGGGCAGTGCGTTGGAGGTTTGGGAGCCGGTGCCGTAGTAGCAGGAGTCGGGGTTATAGAAGTGGCGGTTGAAGGCATTGACCACCTTATGGTAGAGTGCACCGTACTTCTTTGCGTCGGCGGTGCGGCCTGTCATGTGTGCCGCCTCTGTGACGAGCTGCAGGTCATAGATGTAGTGGGCCGTCGCCACGAGCGGCACGGGCGTGTTCTTCGAGAAGCCAGCTCGGCCTGGCCCGTAGTCGTACCAGTCGCCGAGGCCATGGCTCACGATGCCGCTGTCGGCTCGGCTTGTCAGGTAGTCTACGTAACGGCGCATTGGCTCATAGTTATCGGTAATGAGGGTTGAGTCGCCGTACATGTCGTAATACTGGAATGGAAGTATGATGAGGGTGGAGCCCCATTCGGGTGAGTCGTCGAAGAGATTGCCAAAGGATACGTATTGTGGGGCTGTGGTTGGCACCATGCCGTCGGGCTTCTGTGTGTCTACGATGTCGCGGATGATTTTTGGCACGAGGCGCGTCATGTCGTAGTTGTAGAGCAGCGAGGGTCCGCATAGGTGGTCCTGTTCCAGCCATCCGAGCTTCTCGCGATGCGGGCAGTCGGTGAGCACGGCCTGCATGTTGCTCCGCTCAGCCCGTTCTATGAGGCGATGGGTGGTGGTGAGGATGGTGTTGTTGCACCAGAATGCAGACACTTCTGGGGCACTGTTGTAGACAAAGCAGCTTCTGAGGCTGTGGATGACGGGGAGAGAGTGGGGGTTGGGCTGGCCCTGCATGACTGCCCCCTCTACCTGAATGTATCTGAAGCCGTAATAGGAGAAGCGGGGTTGCCATTGCTCCTGATGGTCTCCCTTGAGGGTGTATTCGTAGTAGTGAGGCCGCCCAGTCTGGCTCTGGTCGCAGGTGCCCTGTGGGGTGAGCCTCTCTGAGACAAGGAGCCTTACTGTCTGCCCCCGCTGCCCACTGACGGTGAGCTGTGGGAAGCCTGCGAGGTTCTGTCCCATGTCGGCCACTGACGTGGCGGGGTTCCATGAGACAACGTCGTAATGCTCCATGACCTTGACGGGTTGGCAGGTCTCTGGGCGCAGGCGGCCTTCGGGTCCTTCAGTGATGACTACTGGCTTCCAGTTGTGGCTCGCTTCTAATCGGGCATCGTAGGACTCGCCGCCGTAGATGCTGTTGAAGGTGATGGGACTGATGTCCCACTTCCAGCTTGGGTCGCTGACAATCTGCTCTGTGGTGCCGTCATAGTAGGTGATGTCCATGCGGAAGAACAGTTGTGGCGGGCCGAAACTGGTCTGGAGCTTGCTGTAGCGCCCGCCTCGCTGTACGTTGAAGAAGCCGTTGCCTAAGAGGAGGGTGACGGCGTTCTCGCCTTCTGATAACGAGGGCGTTACATCGTAAACGTTGTAATACACTGTCTTGCTGTATTCACTCCAAAGGGGCGCAAATGCGCTGTCGCCAATTTTCCTGCCGTTGATTTTAAACTCGTAATGCCCCAGTCCGCAGACATAGGCTATGGCATCTGCGACCTTCTTCCGGGGCTTGAACTCTTTGCGTAGCAGGATGCTCTTGGCCGAGAGCGTATCGACGTTGTCCCATTTGGTCTTGAACGAGTCTTTCTTGAATACGGTGTTGGCCCAGCGCCCCTCAGGTATGTGCGCTTCCTTCTTGGTGATGGCTCCTATCCACGTTGGCGACATTGTTTCGGGCATCACGCGGATGGTCTGTTCCTTGCTCCAGTCGCTCCACTTGCCTCGACTGGCTATTCTCACTTTCCACTGATAGCCGAGGGCGTTGTGCTTAAGCTGAGGGAGTTCGATGAACTGGCTCTGGTTGGTTGCAACTTTCTTGTCATAGACTTTACGCCCTGGTCTGCCGCGCTCAGTGACGATGATATGACAGGCTTCCTGCATGACAGTGGCTTTCTTGTGGTCGATGTACTGCCAACCCACGCGGATTTTCCCGTCAACGATTGCCATGGGTTCGCTCTGGTAGTTGCAGAGGGTTTTGGTGATTATGGGTTTTGCGCTGGCGTAGTTGCCGGTCAGGCATATTAGTAGGAGTTGTATTAAGAGTCTATTCATGGTTGGTAGGTGAGGGGAGAGAGGTGATTTTTCCGTGCTGTGCGGTTGAACAGCAGTATGACCGCAACGCGGTCACCTCTAAATAACCGGGTGGTGCGAAGCACCCCCGGAGAAGCAGAGGGGAGGACAACGACCCTGAAGGGGTCGCCCTATACTGCTGCTGGGGCAC
>JAFSKJ010000084.1 GCA_017449025.1 Prevotella sp.
AAGAGTGCCCCAGCAGCAGTATAGGGCGACCCCTTCAGGGTCGTTGTCCTCCCCTCTGCTTCTCCGGGGGTGCTTCGCACCACCCGGTTATTTAGAGGTGACCGCGTTGCGGTCATACTGCTGTTCAACCGCACAGCACGTAATATTTTTTGTTTTTTGCCTACATTGTCTACATTAAGCTACATCATTCTGAATATCTGTAGGTTATATAATGTAGGCAGAGTGTAGGAGTGTAGGCAATGGAACAGACACAAACTAATAACAAGGAGATTTATGGGTCAGTCTGAAAAGCCTGTTGCTCGGACTGAGCCACTTTTCTCTCAAAAAGTGGCCCTTTAGAAAAGTTCCAGGCCTTGGGACAAAAAAATAGTGGCACTTATTGGCTGTCCCATGGCATGGGACAACAGCGAAAGACCGCTTTTTTGCCTCTCGAAAAGGCTCTTGGTGCAGTTTTGTCAGACACTAATCCAACAAATCTGACCAAATCTGTCAAAAAGAACAAGAGATTTGATAGAATATCTAACGGAAGACGATGCCGTAGGCATCAGATAGGGGTAACGAAAGTTCATCTCGTGGGAAACGATGCCGTAGGCATCAGATAGGGGTAGCCAGCCATACAGCCGTGCCTTTAGGTACGGCGAAATGGCTGGGGAGACGATGATGGTAACGGGCGTGCCGTAGGTACGCGACAATCCGCGCTCTTTGTCGCCTACCTAAAGGCAGGCCTTTTTCCCTGCACCTTCATACCAGCCATTTCGCCATACCTACGGCATGGCTGTATGGCTGGCTACTCCTATCATGCCCCTCTGGGGCATTTGGCTGCGCATGGCATCTATTACCTCTGGGGCATTAGGCTGCGCATAGTAACCTTACATGAGGTATAAGGAAGAGTGCCCCAACGGCATAAATGGGCGACCCTTTCAGGGTCAATACCGACGCTGGCATATATCCGTGGGTGCTTTGCACCGCCCGGCAACCGCTTCGCAGTAATATAGCGGGCCAACCTTACAGGTCGAAAAGTTCTGTCTTCACTGCCTACACTTTGCCTACACTGTTTATCATCCTGTAAACCAGAAACTTATATAATAGTGTAGGCAATGTAGGGAAAAAGTAATATTATATATGTGCATCGCCCATGTGACTGCACGTCGCAGGCATTGCCCGCTTTTAGGGCTTTAGCGCCGTGCCCGTTTACTCAGGGCGATGCCCTGGGCTATATGCTTATTGGCTTTTCAGGCCGTTCCGCAGCTACGATACGCAGCAAAATTTCAACCGCAGGTCGATATTTTACCCGGAAACTTGCCGGTATCGGCAAAAAGTAGTATCTTTGCAGCAGAAATAGGAATAAAAACTTGCCGATAGACAAAGATGGAGTATATATCAGTCATGCAGTATGCTGAGAAATACGGCATTTCGGAACGTACGGCACGCAACTACTGTGCCAGCGGAAAGATTGAGGGTGCCTTCCTCACAGGAAAGACATGGAACATCCCTGCGGAGGCTGTTCTGCCACAACGTGGAGCTGTCAGGAAAAAGGTGTCGCACCTGTTGACTGCCCTGAGAGAACAGAAAGAATCACGATTGAAGGGTGGCATTTATCATCGGACGCAGATTGACCTGACCTACAACTCCAACCACATCGAGGGTAGCCGACTGACGCACGACCAGACACGCTATATCTTTGAGACAAACACCATCGGCATTACTGACGAGACAGTGAATGTAGATGATATCGTTGAGACGGTGAACCACTTCTGCTGCATCGACTACATTATCGACCATGCTGAGGAACCTGTAACGGAAACCCTTGTCAAGCAACTCCATATGTTATTGAAGATGGGAACATCGGACAGCCGAAAGGACTGGTTTGCTGTTGGCGAGTATAAACGCCTGCCTAACGAAGTGGGCGGTCAGGAGACTTGTCCTCCCCAAGAGGTTCACCGTAAGATGAAGACTTTGTTAAGCACCTACAATCGTAGCAAGCGTAAGACGCTGGAGGACATCCTCGATTTCCATGTACGCTTCGAGCATATTCACCCTTTCCAAGATGGCAATGGTCGCGTGGGCCGCCTGCTGATGTTCAAAGAGTGTTTGGCAAATAATATTGTACCCTTTATCATCACCGATGATCTCAAACTGTTCTATTATCGTGGCCTAAGAGAGTGGGGACACATTAATGGTTTCCTGACGGACACCTGCCTCACCGCCCAAGACCAATATAAGTCACTGCTCAACTATTTCAAGATTACGTATAAATGAACCAATGAAAAAACCATTATCATCTGTAAAAAAGTTTGTTTTGGAGGTTAGCATTTTAAACGTCTGAGGGGTATTACACTAAAAGACGTGATGAAAAGACAGGAAAGGCAACGGGTAGGCGAGCATGGCTCGGCAGTGGTGAAACAGCTGTTCATGCAGCACTATGCGAAGATGCTGAGGGTGGCACGCACTATTCTCTACGACGAGCAAGAGAGTAAGGATGTGGTGAGTGACATCTTTGTGAGCCTGCTTGACAAAGGGACAGTGCTGATGCCTGACACCGCAGAGGGCTACTTGCTGACAAGTGTGCGCAACCGGTGCTTCAAGCGCATCAGGCATGAGCTGGTGAAACTCCAGATGGAAAAGGCTGTAGCCACAGAGCAATTGTCTGACATTGACAATGATGACGAGCGGCTGGCGTGCATTGATGAGTTTGTTGCCTGCCGCATGTCAGAACAGGAGCAGCGCATATTCCGCTGCCGTTTCACCCATGGATTCAGTTACGAGGAGATTGCCGATGCCGAAGGTATCAGCCGCGTAGCCGTATGGAAACATCTTTCGCACGTCTTGAACGAGATCAGGAACCATTTTAAAAAGTAAGGACTATGAAGACCCCAGACAAAAGGCTCTTCCTGAAGATGGAGGAGCATCCCGAGAATTATTCTGAAGAGGAATTGGAGGCGATGATGGACTACCTGGACCGAATGGCAGACGCAGATGTGGCTTGGCAGGAGTTCTGTTGTCAGCATAATGCCGTAGCCCCCCTCTCATCCCCCCTTGGGGGGAAGCGCAGGCACCGTAGGCTGCAAATTGCCGCAGTCTTCGCTGGTGTGGTTCTCTTGTCAGGCATCGCCTTTGCCGCCTGGCAGTTGAGCAATGAAGAAGTCCCCAACAGCCCCTTAAGGGGGGAGACACAGTCAACTCCTTATCGTCCTGTTGAAACACAAGACAGCATAGTGCGCTTCGACAATATACGGTTGGACAGCGTGCTCACCATTGTTGCCCAACACTACGGGAAACGGGTGGACTGCCGTAACGAGGCCGTTCGCAGCCTGCATTTCCACGTGGAATGGAACCAGGCCGCTCCGCTTAGCAACTTCATAACCTTGATTAATAACTTCGAAGGTGTCAGCCTCCGCGAAGAGCAGGATACCATCATTGCAGAATAGACCATCATGAAACAGACGCTGACTATTATACTGAGTCTTTTATTATATACCGTGAATGCACAGGTGACGGCACCCCAGGGCGGGGTGCCTAACCGCATCACCCACAACTGGCAGCAGGCACCGCTCTCCAATGTGCTCCACACCATCGACAAGGAGTCAAATGACTATCACATCCACTATATCTACGAGCAGCTCGACTCCATCCGCGTCAATGCAAAGGTGCAAAACATGACGGTGCCCGATGCCGTCAACAAGGTGACCAAGGGCAAGCCCGTCAGGGTGAAACAGAAGGAGCATGACATCTTCATACAATACAAGAAAAGTCTGGCTAAGCAGAAGATTGTGCTCAGCGGTAAGGTGCTCGACCGCCTTACCCACTCGCAGCTCATAGGCGCAACAGTGGTGCTGATGAACCGCGACAGCACCGTCGTCAACCGTAGCATCGCCCATCAGACCCGTCAAGAAGGAGAGCGCAAATGGGAGAATGCAGTCTATAGCTTGGAGGTGCCTAAGGTGGAGGAGCAATATATCCTTGCCGTGAGCTATGTTGGCTACGAGACAACCTATATGGACTATTCGCTCTCTAATCTGCGCAAGAGCGAGATCACCCGTGAGCTGCCGCCCATCTATATGAAGCAGGAGAGCCACGTGCTGAAGAATGTAGATGTGGTGGCCTCGAAGGTGATGTTCTACCATCGCGGCGACACCATAGTCTATAATGCCGATGCCTTCCAGCTGGCCGAAGGCTCCATGCTCGATGCCCTCATCAAGCAGCTGCCAGGGGCTGAGCTGAAGGACGGGCAGATATTCCTCAACGGCCGCTTCGTGGAGAACCTGTTGTTGAACGGCAAGGACTTTTTCCGTGGCAATCAGGAACTTATGCTCGACAACCTGCCGTCATATACCGTTAAGGAGATAAAGACCTACGAGAAATACGGCGACAAGAGTGAGTTCCTCGGCAAAAAGCTGGAGAACGACAAGATGTTTGTGATGGACGTACAACTGAAGAAGGAATACCGTATCGGCGGCCTTGCCAACTTGGAAGCAGGCATAGGCACGGCAGACCGCTACCTGGCGCGTCTCTTCGCCCTGCGCTTCTCCGACCACAGCCGCGTGGCACTCTATGGCAACATGAACAACCTTAACGACAAGCGAAAGCCGGGCGAGAACGACGACTGGAAGCCCTCGGACATGAAGAATGGCTTGCAGGCAGAGAAGCAGGTGGGCATAGATTTCAACATCGAGGAGCGTGACCAGCTGTGGAAGGCCGACGGCAATGTGCAGCTCTCCTACACCGACCTCGACCGCAACACCACCACCGAGTGCACCAACTTCCTGCAGACAGGCGACACCCAAAGCCGTAGCCAGGACAATCTTCGCAACAAGACCTGGAAGCTCACTACTGACGATAAGTTCTACGCCAACCTTGGCGGCTTCGACTTCGAAATCAATCCCGTTGTCACCTACCGGAACTACGACTGGCGCACGGCACTGCAGTCTGCCACCACTGCCTGGAACGACAGCCTGCTGAACAGCCAGCTGTCGCAAGGAAAGATAAAGGGCTACGACCTGAAGAGCGTATATAATCTCCGCTCATCCATCAAGCTCACCCCTGATCAGCACTTGGAGCTGAATTCGGAAATCTATTACGACATGAAGGATGACGAGAGCCTCAGGCGTTACGATTACCAGTATGGCCAAAGCGGGAAGCAGCAAGACCATGGCAATCAGCTGTTCAAGAACCATCCTTATTGGCGCACCGCTTTCTTTGGTGTGTTCCGCTATGTCAGGCAACTCAAGGCAAACATGATGGTAAACCTCAACTATCGCTATCTTTACGAACAGCGCCACCGACAGCAGGCCCTCTACCAGCTTGACCTGATGGAAACCTCAAACCAACAAAACCTACCAGAACCAGCCTCCGACATAGAGTTTGCCCAGACCTTCGACGCACAGAACAGCTACGACTATCGCAGCCACGACATCAAGCACGCCGTGGAGCCAGTACTTTTCTGGTTCCCAAAGATTGGCGACCAGACGGCCAGCATCGGACTCTTTGCCCGTGGCACGGTGCACCGCCAGCAGATACACTATGTCAGGGGAACGATGGACACCTGCTTCGTGCGTCGCACCACCTACTTCGAGTCGCCCTACAACTATTTCCAATGGGAGAGCAAAGACAATAAATATCGTGTCTGGTTTCAGTACTCGTTAGAGGCGAAGGCACCCGAACTTACGCATTTCGCCGACATACGCGATGCCACCGACCCTATGAACATACACTTAGGCAATCCCGACTTGAGGAACACCTACGACCACGGCTCATGGGGCGGCATCAGGAAGATGGATAAAGAGCGACAAACCACCCAGCAGTTCAACTTCTACTGGTATTACCACCAGAATGCCTTGGTGCAGGGTTATGTCTATAATCCGGAGAATGGCATACGCACTTGGCGCCCCTATAGCGTGAACGGCAATTGGAATGTAAATGCAACCTATTCTCACACTTTACCTCTTGACAAGAAACGCCGCTTCATGCTGACTACGATTACGCGCCCAGTGTATTGGCATAGTGTCAATATGACGGGCACAAGCATCTTCGCCTCTGCCACCCCCCAGCGCTACAGCATCAGGAACCTCAGTTTCAGGCAAACACTTAAGCTGGTATGTAAGTTAGGCTCCCATCGTCTTACGCTCAACGGCAGTGCCACCCTCCGCAACGTCACAAGTCCCATGCAGGGGTTCGACAGTTTCACCTCGCAAGACTACACCTGCGGTGCCTCTGTCCTTGTCAAGCTGCCCCTGAAGATGCAGCTCTCCTCCGACTTCACTGCCTACATACGCAGGGGATATGCCAGCAGCGAGATGAACGGCACCGACCTTGTTTGGAACGCCCGCCTCACCTGTCCGCTGCTGAAAAGCCGACTGCTGCTCGCTCTCGACGGCTTCGACATCCTCGGCCAGCTCTCGAATGTCACCCGCATCGTCAATGCCCAGAGCCGCACGGAGAGCTATACTAACACCCTGCCACGCTACGCCCTGTTGCATGCCGTGTATAGATTCAATAAGTAACAAAAAAGTTCGACCATCAGGTGAAATTTTGAAGCGTATTTAGCTGCGGAACGGCCTGAAATTTCAGGCCGTTTTCAATCGCAGGTCGTTTTATTTCGTTCTATTGCGATTGAAAATGGCCGTCCAATGTGGGAAAGAGCCCACGGAAAATAAAAATGGCTGTCCTGATGGGGGCGAGGTAGCCCGCGTTCCCCGTGACGTGTAACTATAAACATCATTATTTGGCATTTATATTCCGTTAGGACTCCTTGCCCGGGGCACCGCCGTAGGCTGTTGGCTCATTGCCCCTTTGTGGTGCTTTCGGGTGATTGTGTACTCAATTAGGATGATTGGTAAATAATTCTCCGAAAGTATTTGGTGAGTTCGCATTATTTGTTTAATTTTGCAGTCCGAATGCTCACTTAGGGAGCCAAAGAAGAAGAAAAAGAAAGTCATGTCACAGCCACTGGCCGAAAGGTTACGCCCGCGTACTCTCGACGACTATATAGGTCAGCGACACTTAGTCGGCGAAGGTGCCGTGCTCCGCAAGATGATAGATGCGGGGCGCATATCGTCGTTCATTCTCTGGGGCCCGCCGGGTGTGGGCAAGACCACGTTGGCGCAGATTATCGCCAACCGTTTGGAGACTCCCTTCTATACGCTGTCGGCTGTCACGAGCGGCGTGAAGGATGTGCGCGACGTCATTGAGCGTGCCGAGAAGGGTCGCTTCTTCAACGAGTCGTCGCCAATACTGTTCATCGACGAGATACACCGTTTCTCGAAGTCGCAGCAGGACTCCCTGTTAGGCGCTGTGGAGAAGGGTGTGGTGACGCTGATAGGCGCCACCACTGAGAACCCCTCGTTTGAGGTCATCCGTCCGCTGTTGTCGCGCTGCCAGCTCTACGTGCTGAAGTCGCTGGAGAAGGAAGACCTGCTTCAGTTGCTCCACCGTGCTGTAACCACCGACGTTGTGCTGCGTGAGCGCAAGATAGAGTTGCAGCAGACCGACGCATTGCTGCGCTATAGCGGTGGCGATGCCCGCAAGCTTCTGAACATACTTGAGCTGGTGGTCGGGGCTGAGTCGGCCGAGACCGTTGTCATCACCGACGAGCTGGTGGTGGCCCGCCTTCAGCAGAACCCGTTGGCTTACGACAAGGATGGCGAGATGCACTACGACATCATCTCGGCCTTCATCAAGTCTATCCGCGGCAGCGACCCCGATGCCGCCCTCTACTGGCTGGCGCGTATGATTGAAGGCGGCGAGGACCCGAAGTTCATTGCCCGCCGCCTGGTTATCTCTGCTGCCGAGGACATAGGCCTTGCCAATCCCAACGCGCTGCTGCTGGCCAATGCCGCCTTCGATGCCGTGCAGAAGATAGGGTGGCCGGAGGGTCGCATACCGCTGGCCGAGGCCACTGTCTATCTTGCCACGTCGGCCAAGAGCAACTCCGCCTACTTAGGCATCGACGCTGCCTTGGGGCTTGTCCGGCAGACAGGCAACCAGCCTGTGCCGCTCCCCATTCGCAACGCACCCACTCAGCTGATGAAAGACCTGGGCTATCACGACGGCTACCTCTATCCCCACGACTATCCGGGCAATTTCACCCCGCAGCAGTACATGCCCGACCAGCTTGTGGGCCACCGTCTGTGGCATGCCCAGCACTCGCCTGCCGAGGAGAAGCTCTACCAGCGCATGCTCTCATGCTGGGGTGAGCGTTACAAAGAATAAGTATATGGACCAGGATATTATCATCAAGATTATCGAGCTTCTTGGCACTTTCGCCTTTGCCATCTCAGGCATCCGCCATGCGGCTGCCAAGAATTTCGACTGGTTTGGCGGCTATGTCTGCGGCATTGCCGTGGCCATCGGCGGCGGAACCATCCGCGACGTGATGCTGTCTACCACACCTTTCTGGATGACCACACCTATATATATGATATGCACGGCCATTGCCTTGCTTACCGTGGTGTGCTTCGGCAAGTGGATGGAGCCGCTGAAGAATGCCTGGTTCGTGTTCGACACCTTAGGCCTTGCCCTTTTCACCATTGCCGGCATTCAGAAGAGCCTTCTCTTCGGGCAGCCTTTCTGGGTTGCCATCATCTTGGGGTGTATAACAGGCTCTGCCGGCGGAGTCATCCGCGATGTCCTGCTCAACAACGAGCCAGTAATCTTCCACAAGGAGATTTATGCCATTGCGTGCGTGTTAGGCGGTATGGTCTATTGGGGACTGGCGGTATGCGGTCTGCCTGTGGAGTGGTGTGCTGTGACAAGCTTCCTTGTCACTTGTGTCATCCGTTTCCTCGCTGTCAGATACCATATTTCCTTGCCGGTGCTTAAGGGCGACGGCAAGGAAATATGATAAAGTCCCGTATGTGTGGTCAGAAGAGTGTTTACTTCTTCTCTTCCATTGTTCCCTCTATGTATAGGCGTGTCATCTCCACCGCTCCGTTTGTCCTTACGGTGATGGACTTCTTGAAGTGCCCCGGAAACTTGCCAGTGCCGTTGTATGTAACCTTTATCTGCCCCTTCTCGCCCGGCTTGATGGGAGCCTTGGTGTATTCGGGCACGGTGCATCCGCAACTGGCCACGGCCTGATTGATTACCAGTGGCTTTTCGCCCACGTTGGTATAGGTGAAGGTATGGGTCACCACAGGATTGCTTTCAGAGAAAGTGCCGAAGTCGTGTGTCAGCTCGTCGAACTTGATCTGTGCATCCTTCTGCGCCATTGTTGCCGTCATTCCTAACATCAGCATGAGCGCTACAAGTAGTGTCTTTTTCATCTTCAGAAGTGTTTAGTTGTTAATTCGCTGCAAATTTAGTAAAAAGGAACAATAAAAGCCGACTAACGCCGGCTTTTTTATGTTTTTTTTACTTCTTGTCTGTCTTTAGGAGTTTATAGTATTCAGCAGCGCCGAGCAGGAAGCACCCTGTTCCGTAGTCCTCGAAGTCAGGCACCTTGTCGTAGCTCAGCGGCTGTCCTGCCGACGGGTCCTTGCCCGTGCCCTGCATCCATCCGAGGAATCCGTCGTGGTGTACGGCATCTTTTACCATTGCTTGCCATGCCTTGTCGCACAGGGGCCTGAATACCTGTGCCTTTAGGTATCCGCTGCGTATTCCCCAGCTCATTCCGTATAGGAAGAGGGCTGTGCCCGAGGTCTCCTTCATGGCGTAGTTGGTAGAGACGAGGCTTGGGTTCCAGAATCCGTCTTCGCGCTGGCATTTCCTTATGCCTTCGCTCATGAGCATGAAGTCTTTCTTCAGCTCCTTATATGCTTTCTCCTTCTTCTGCAGCTCGTTCATGCACCTTACCAGAGCAGCATACACCCATCCGTTGCCGCGGCTCCAGTAGCAGTCCTTGCCGTCGGGCTCCTTGTAAGGTGGAACGTAGTCGGCGTCGCGCCACCAGAGTCCGTCCTTCAGGTTGAAGAGTCCGCCGCCACATTCGTTGCGGCTCCAGCGGTACATGGCCATGCCGTGGTCGCGGTACTTGGCTTCGCCAGTAATCTTGTACATCTGCATATATACAGGCATGGCCATCTGTATGGCATCGATCCACGTCCACCATCCGTAAAGCGAGGGCTGGTTGCTCTGTGTCTTGGCCGTGGAGTTCTTCTTCTCGTTGGGAGTCTGCATCTGCAGGTCCAGGTTCTCCTTCACCTTGGCCATCTTTTCCTCTCCTCCCACCTGCTCGTATCTCATCAGGTAAGTCTGTCCGCAGCACTGGTCGTCGGCGTCGCAAGTCTTCACCCCGTTTCTCGGCGTCCACTGGTGGAAGCTTGCCCAGCGGTCGGTATAGTCGGTGTAGCGCTTGTCAGCGTCAATCTCGTAGAGTGCCATCAGCCCTTCGTAGTAGACGGCCCTTGTCCAGAGCGAGCTTGGGCGTATGCGCTTCACGTTTGTTGGCACAGTGGGGTCGCTGTACTTAGCCATGAAATAATTGTTTGCCTTGCGGGCCACTTCGAGCACCTCGTCGGCTGTTGTCTGCGCTGTGGCAGTAGCACTTATAGCTGCTGCCATCAAGAGTGTAGTCAGTATTCTCATAGTCGTTATGTAGATTGTTTTTAGAATGTATCGGCAAAAGTACACATTTTTTTCTTATCAGCCAAATAATATTGCCAATATTTGTAGTAAGTTACAAATAATTTATAGGTGTTTGCTTTCATGGTTCCAGATTATTTTCGTACCTTTGCCCCCGTAAACTAATCTCAAAACAAAACGACAGCAATGAAAGCAAGACTATTAGCATGCCTGCTGCTGGCCATGTGCAGCATGGGCATGATGGCAAAGAAGAAAGTGGTGAAACAGGAGTTGTGGCCCGACGGCACTCCCATCTCCGCCTGGTTCCAGGACACCACACGTGTAGACCTGACAGGGTTGAAGCGCTATGTCGTTACCGACTACGGCGTTGACGGCTATAGCGACCTTGTCCAGACGGCGGCCCTCCAGGCTGTCATCGACCGCGCCTCGCAGGAGGGTGGGGGAGTGGTTGTCATTCCCCGCGGTACGTTTGTCAGCGGCTCCCTGTTCTTCAAGCCCAAGACCCACCTGTTGATAGAGGAGGGCGGCTGCCTGAAAGGCTCCGACCGCATCAAGCACTTCCCCGTGGTAAAGACGCGCATGGAGGGGCAGACGCTCGACTACTTTGCCGCTCTCGTCAATGCCGACGGCGTTGACGGTTTCACCATCACCGGCCCCGGCACCATCGACGGCAACGGCCACAACTACTGGGAGGAGTTCTGGATTCGCCGCAAGTACAACAAGGCGTGCACCAACCTTGAGGCCTTGCGCCCGCGCAACGTGTATATATCAAATAGTAAGAACGTGACGGTGCAGGACGTGAGGATTATGAACTCGCCCTTCTGGACCAACCACCTATACCGCTGCGAGAATGTGCGCTACTTAGGCTGCTATATCTACGCCCCCACGGAGAACGTCACTCCCGTCGACCCTAAGCGCGGTGCCCCGTCGAGCGACGCCATCGACCTTGACGTATGCAAGAACGTGCTTATCCACGGATGCTATATGCACGTCAACGACGATGCCGTGGTGCTGAAGGGCGGCAAGGGCACTTGGGCTGACAAGGACGAGAACAACGGCCCATGCTCGAACATCATCATAGAAGACTGTAACTATGGCCATGTGCATGGTTGCTTGACCTTGGGTTCCGAGAGCCTTCACGACCGCAACGTCATTCTGCGGCGGTGCCATGTGAAGTCGGCACAGCGCGTGCTGTGGCTTAAGATGCGCCCCGACACCCCGCAGCACTACGAGTATGTCACCGTCGATGGCATCACCGGCTATGCCAACATGTTCCTCGTCTGCCGCCCGTGGACGCAGTTCTTCAAGCCTGAGAAGCGCGACGACATGCCCCTGTCGCAGTGCAACAACATCACCATTCGCAACATCAAGATGACCACGAAGAACTTCTTCGACGTGGGTACGAGCGACAAGTATCGCCTCACAGACTTCACCTTCGAGAACATAGACGTTGACGACGAGAAGAAGGCCTTCGACGCCACTCTTATCAGCAATACCACAATAAAGAACGTAAACATAAAATAAATTGCTAAGATGAACAGATTCCTGCTAACTGTACTGCTGGCGCTGACCACCCTTGCCGCCAATGCCACCGAGCGGCAGAAACTAAACTTCAATGCCGGCTGGCGAATGGCCGTCGGCGACTTTGCCGACGCTCGCAATGCCACGTTCGACGACTCCGGCTGGCAGAGCGTCACCCTGCCTTTCGCCTTCAACGGCAACGAGGCCTTCAAGAAAGACATCGTGGACTTGACCGATACTATATCGTGGTATCGTAAGTCGTTCACCCTCAGTGAGCAGCAGCTCAACGGTAAAGTGTTTATAGAGTTTGAGGGCGTGCGTCAGGGAGCCGACTTCTTCATCAACGGCCACAACCTCGGCTTCTCCGAGAATGGCGTCATGGCCTGCGGCTTCGACCTCACTCCCCACCTCGTTGCCGGCGAGAACGTTATTGCCGTGCGCTGCGACAACAGCTGGCAGTACCGCTCACGCACCCACAACAGCCGCTACCAGTGGAACGACAAGAACTTCAACGCCAACTACGGCGGCATTCCCAAGAACGTGTTTCTCCACATCACCGGTAAGCTCTACCAAACGTTGCCGCTCTACTCCAACCTCGGCACCACGGGAACATATATCTATGCCACCGACTTCGACATCAAGGGCCGTAAGGCCACTATCCATGTGGAGAGTCAGGTGAAAAACGAAGATAACAAGGCTCGCACGTTCCGTCTTTTTGCCCGTGTCGTCAAGCCTAAGAATGAACTGAATGTCATTATTCCCGGCAAGGCCGTTACCCTGCAGCCAGGCGAGATGCGTAGCATACACATCAAAAGCGACCTTGACGACCTGCACTTCTGGTCATGGGGCTATGGCTACCTCTATACCGTGCAGACCTATCTTGTGGAGAGCGAGGATGCCTCTTCTCTGAACCTGACAGCCAGTTCCGATGAAGTCGTCACCCGCACGGGCTTCCGCAAGACGGAGTTCAAGGACGGCCGCTTCTATCTCAACGACCGCGTGCTGATGGTTCACGGCTATGCCCAGCGCACATCCAACGAGTGGCCGGGCACGGGCCTGAGCGTGCCCGCCTGGCTCAGCGACTATTCCAACGACCTGATAGTGAAGTCGGGCGGCAACCTTGTGCGCTGGATGCACGTCTGCCCGTGGAAGCAGGACATTGAGTCGTGCGACCGTGTGGGCCTTATCCAGGCCATGCCCGCCGGCGATGCCGAGAAGGATGTCGACGGCCCGCGCTGGGCTCAGCGCACCGAACTCATGCGCGATGCCATCATCTACAACCGCAACAATCCCTCCATAGTGTTCTATGAGTGCGGCAACTTCCGCATTTCCAAGGAGCACATGGAGGAGATGAAGCATATCCGCGACCAGTACGACCCCCACGGAGGCCGCGCCATCGGCAGCCGTGAGATGCTCGACCGCCCGGAGGCCGAATACGGCGGTGAGATGCTCTATATAAACAAGTCGGCATCGAAGCCCATGTGGTCGATGGAGTACTATCGCGACGAGGGCTTGCGCAAATACTGGGACGAATACTCCTACCCCTACCACAAGGAGGGTGACGGACCCCTCTACCGCAACGCCCCGGCCCCCGACTACAACCATAACATGGACATGCTGGCCTGTGGCATGGTGGAACGCTGGCACGAGTACTGGCTTGAGCGTCCCGGCACAGGGCGCCGTGTATCCGACGGCGGCGTGAAGATAGTGTTCTCCGACACCAACACCCACCACCGCGGCGAGTCGAACTACCGCACCAGCGGCGTGGTCGACGCCATGCGCATACCAAAAGATGCCTTCTACGCCCATCAGGTGATGTGGGACGGCTGGGTAAGCCCGGAGCGCGACAGGACATACATCGTGGGACATTGGAACTACGGGCAAGACTCCCCAGAAGCCAAGGGGCAGAAGGCTGTCACCAAGAAGCCCGTCTACGTTGTTTCCACGGGCGACGAGGTGGAACTCTTCGTCAACGGCAGGAGCTTAGGGCGTGGTGAGCGTTCTTTCCAGTGGCTCTTCACCTTCAAGGATGTGGAGTTCGAGCCGGGCAAGCTGGAGGCCGTGGCTTACACCAATGGCAAGGAGACCAGCCGCTACAGCATAGAGACCGCAGGTGAGCCATACCAGCTCAAGCTCACCACTATAGAGAACCCCGAAGGCTTCAAGGCCGACGGTGCCGACATGGCACTGGTTCAGGTGGAGGTGGTTGACAGGCAGGGGCGCCGCTGTCCTCTCGACGACCGCATGGTTCACTTTGAGGTGAACGGCGAGCTGAAGTGGATAGGAGGCATAGGCACTCGCAACAACAAAGACTACCTTACCGACGGCGAGAAGAAAGACCCGTCGCTGCTCGACTCGGCCAACAAGCGCAACCTCTCCGACAACTACGTAGGCCTCTACGACCTGCCCGTGGAGTGCGGCATCAACCGCGTGCTCATCAAGTCGACAGCCACACCCGGCGAAATCAACATATCCGCATGCGCCGACGGCGTGCTACCGGCATATATCTCCACGGCAACCGTGCCCGTCGACGTGTCCACCTTCCTGCCGCAGCTCTCGCTGAAGCCCCGCCTCGACCGCGGCGAGACCCCGTCCACACCCAGCTATACCGACATCTTCGAAAGCGTTGGCATTGCAGGCGCCACCGCCGGCTGCAACACCGCCGACCTGAAGAACACGTACGACGACAACGAGCTGACAGAGTGGAAGAGCGACGGCGAGAGGCAGAACGCATGGGTGAAGTACAACCTCAGCCGCAGCGCTGCCATCAGCGAGATAACGCTTAAGCTGACAGGATGGCGCTCGAAGAGCTACCCCCTTGAGGTATATGCAGGCAAGAAGAAGGTGTGGGAAGGCATCACGCCAGCCACCTTGGGATATGTGCACATCAAGATAGACAAGCCTGTGGCTGCCAAGGACCTTACAATACGCATGGTGGCCCCTGTGCAGAACAGCACCAAGTTCGGACAGGAGAAGGAGCTTGCCGGCGGCGTTGCCAACGAGATGGACCGCATACGCTCGGCCAAGGGCAAGACCGAGCTTCGCATTGTCGAGGCCGACCTGCTCGAAGCGGTGAAGCCTGAGCGCCAATGACACAGACGGGTGGCACTTGACGAACAAAAAGTGCCACTCTACGACCGTAAAGTGCCACTTTACGATTCTAAAGTGCCACTTTACGACGATAAAGCACGACTTCTTGGCCGAGAAGTCGTGCTTTGTGTTAACAATCTACGCTATTTTGTCAGAATTTAGGCAAAAAATGATGGTGTAACAGGATTTTTTTGTACCTTTGCAACCTGTTATAAGAAGATAGAAACACAAGACGAAAATGAAACAAACCGCCATATTGCTGTTGCACTGCCCTGACCAGCAGGGCATCATCACCGAGGTGACAAAGTTTATCACCGACAACAAGGGCAACATTGTCTACCTCGACCAGTATGTCGACAAGCTCGACGGCATGTTCTTCATGCGCATAGAGTGGGAGCTGGACGGCTTCCTCATTCCCCGCGACAAGATTTACGAATACATCACCACGCTCTACGCCCAGCGCTACAAGATGAAGTTCTCGCTCTACTACAGCGACAAGCGTCCGCGCATGGCCATCTTCGTCTCTAAGATGAGCCACTGCCTCTACGACCTGCTGGCGCGCTGGAAGGCCGGTGAGTTTGCCTGCGAGATACCCTGCATAGTGTCGAACCATGAAGACCTGCGCTACGTGGCCGAGCAGTTCGGCATACCCTACTACGTGTGGAGCATAAAGAAAGACCACTCCAACAAGGCCGAGGTGGAGAAGGCCGAGATGGAGCTGCTCAAGAAGCTCGACATATCGTTCATTGTGCTGGCACGCTACATGCAGATAATCTCCGACGAGATGATTGCCGAGTACCCTCACCACATAATCAACATCCACCACTCGTTCCTGCCGGCCTTCATCGGCGCCAAGCCCTATCACCAGGCATGGGAGCGCGGCGTGAAGATTATCGGTGCCACGAGCCACTACGTGACCGCCGACCTTGACGCAGGCCCCATCATCGAGCAGGACGTGACGCGCATCACTCACAAGGACACGCCCGAGAGCCTGGTGCTTAAGGGCAAGGACTTGGAGAAGATAGTGCTCTCGCATGCCGTGCAGAAGCATATAGAGCGCAAGATACTGACATATAAGAACAAGACCATAATCTTCTCATGAACGTAGCTATAGTAAAATACAACGCGGGAAACATCTATTCGGTGATGAACGCCCTGAAGCGCCTTGGCATCTCTCCGCTGCTTACCGACAGCATAGACGAGCTGCAGAGGGCCGACTGTGTGCTCTTCCCCGGACAGGGCGAGGCCCGCGGCGCTATGGAATACCTCAAGGCGAGGCGCCTCGACGAGGTTATCCGCGACCTGCGCCAGCCGGTGCTCGGCATCTGTGTGGGGCAGCAGCTGCTGTGCCGCCACTCTGAGGAGGGCGACGTTGACTGCATAGGAGTGTTCGATGCCGACGTGGTGCGATTCCAGCCCAAGAGGCACGAGGACAAGGTGCCATGCATGGGGTGGCAGAACCTTGGCGGTTTGAAATCGCCCTTGATGCAGGGCCTTGGAACCGAGCCGTACGTCTACTTCGTCCACAGCTACTACGTACCCGTATGCAAGGAGACCATAGCCGTGGCCGACTACATACAACCCTATTCCGCAGCCATGCATAAAGACAATTTCTATGCCTGCCAGTTCCATCCAGAGAAGAGTGGCAAGGTGGGTGAGCAGATTATTAAGAACTTTCTTGCACTATGATAGAGCTAATACCAGCCATTGACATCATCGGAGGCCAGTGCGTGCGCCTCACCAAGGGCGACTACGACCAGAAGACCGTCTACCGCGACTCTCCCGCCGAGGTGGCCAAAGAGTTCGAGCAGTTAGGCTTCAAGCGCCTGCACGTGGTCGACCTCGACGGCGCCAAGTCGAAGCACATCGTCAACGCCGCTGTCCTCAGCCGCATCACCTCTGAAACCCGCCTCACGGTTGACTTCGGCGGCGGCATCAAGACCGACGGCGACATAGAGCAGGCCTTCGCCGCCGGTGCCTCTATGGTGACCGTGGGCTCTATAGCCGTAACCAAGCCGGAGCTGTTCATGCTGTGGTTGGAGAAGTACGGTGCCGACAGGATGATACTTGGTGCCGACGTGCGTAACGGCAAAATAAGCATCAACGGATGGAAGGAGGACTCCGCCGAGGACCTGCTGCCCTTCCTCCGCAAGTATGTTGACGCAGGCGTACGCAATGTGCTGTGCACCGAGATTTCCAAGGACGGAACCCTGCAGGGCCCGGCCATCGACCTTTACCGCCGAGTGATGGACGAATATCCCGGGCTGCACCTCATTGCCAGCGGAGGTGTTTCGTCGAAGGCCGACATCGAGGCACTCGACGCCGCAGGCATTCCAGCTGTGGTCTTCGGCAAGGCCATCTATGAGGGACGTATCAATCTTAAGGAACTTATAAGCCCACGGAATGGGCAACAAGAGTAACATGAGTTTAGCAAAACGTATCATACCATGTTTAGACGTCAAGGACGGTGAGACCGTCAAGGGCACCAACTTCATTAACCTCCGCTCGGCGGGCGACCCCGTGGAGCTGGGCAAGATGTATTCTGACCAGGGAGCCGACGAGCTGGTGTTTCTCGACATCACGGCCTCGTTCGAGGGCAGGAAGACTTTCACCGACATGGTGACGCGAGTGGCACAGGAGCTGAACATACCCTTCACCGTTGGCGGGGGCATCAACGAGCTGGCCGACGTGGAGCGCCTGCTCTATGCCGGTGCCGACAAGGTGAGCATCAACAGCGCCGCCATCCGCCGCCCAGAGCTAATAGAGGAGGTGGCCACCCGCTTCGGCTCACAGGTGTGCGTGGTGGCCATCGACGCCCGCTTCGATGCCGACGGGTGGCACTGCTACCTCAAGGGGGGCCGCGAGCGCACCGAGCTTGAGCTGTTTCCCTGGGCCCGCGAAGCCCAGGAGCGCGGTGCCGGCGAGATACTCTTCACGTCGATGGACCACGACGGCGTGAAGGAGGGCTATGCCAACGAGGCCCTGCGCACGCTGGCCGACGAGCTTAGCATTCCCATCATTGCCAGCGGCGGTGCCGGACGGCGCGAGCACTTCCGCGACGTGTTCGCCATCGGGCATGCCGATGCCGCGCTGGCCGCCAGCGTGTTCCATTTCGGAGAGATTCCCATCCCTGAGCTTAAGCAGTATCTGCGCGGCGAGGGCATCAATGTCAGGATATAAGCCAGAAAGAATCAACGACTTCTACAATAACACAAAACAGATAACAATGCATATCGACTTTGAAAAATGCGGCGGCCTTGTGCCAGCCATAGTCCAGGACTCACAGACACGCAACGTGCTGATGTTAGGATATATGAACCAAGAGGCCTTCGACAAGACCATGGCCACGAAGAAAGTAACCTTCTGGTCGCGCTCACGCAACTGTCTGTGGACGAAAGGCGAGACCAGCGGCAACTTCCTGAACCTGGTAAGCGTAAAGGTTGACTGCGACAACGACACACTGCTGGTGCGCGCAACACCCGACGGACCCACCTGTCACACAGGTACGGACACCTGCTGGGGCGAGGAGAACAGCGCACTGCAAGGCTCCTCCTTGCAGGAGTCCAACCCCCTGCTCTTCCTCACCGAGCTGCAGGACTTCATTGACCGCCGCCATGAGGAGATGCCTGAAGGCAGCTACACCACATCGCTCTTCCGCGACGGCATAAAGCGCATCTCGCAGAAGGTGGGCGAGGAAGCTCTTGAGGCTGTCATCGAGGCTGTCAACGGCACAAACGAGAAGCTCGTCTACGAGGTCAGCGACATGGTTTACCACCTCATAGTGCTGCTTACAAGCAAGGGGCTGCGCATTGAGGATGTGGCAGCAGAGCTGGCCAAGCGCCACGACCCCAACTGGGACAAGAAGCGCCGAGCCGCCAAGGCCGCCGGAGAGATGGAATAACTGGAATGGATAATTGTCAAACTACAGAATGAGATGGTGCTGATAGACTATAAGAAAGTTAACATTTACCACAAGGATGGCGACACCGTGTTGCGCGAAGTGGACTTCCAAGTAGACGAGGGACAGTTCGTCTATATCATAGGGCGTGTAGGCTCAGGCAAAAGCTCACTGCTGAAGACAGTCTATGTTGAGGTCTACGTAGATGAGGCAGAGAAGGCCACAGTGCTCGAACACGACTTGGTGACGCTGCGGCGCAAGCAGATTCCGGGGCTGAGGCGGCAGATGGGAATAATCTTCCAGGACTTCCAGCTGCTCTCCGACCGCACCGTATACAAGAACCTGCAGTTCGTGCTGAAGGCTACGGGATGGAAGAAGAAGGCCGACATCAACACCCGCATCGACGAGGTGCTCGAGGCTGTAGGCATGAGCGACTCCAAGGACAAGATGCCCCACGAGCTGTCGGGCGGCGAGCAGCAGCGCATAGCCATAGCCAGGGCAATACTCAACAGCCCGAAGATGATTGTTGCCGACGAGCCTACGGGCAATCTCGACCCAATAACCGCCGATGCCATCATGCAGCTGTTGCGCGACATTGCCGACAAGGGCACTGCCGTGGTTATGTCTACCCATAACATACAGCTGATTGACAAGTATCCCGGCACCGTCTACTGCTGCCGCGACGGCCGCCTGGAAAATGTCACCGACAGCTACAGCAAGGAGGCTGCCGTTGACGAGACCACCGGCGAGCAGGACGAGCAGCCTGTGGTTGACTACAGCGAGAGAGTGAAAATCTGACAAGCATAAGTCTGAAACAAGGAAAACAAAAATTATATAAAGCTATGAAAGTGATGAAGTTTGGCGGCACGTCAGTAGGCACGCCACAGAGAATGCAAGAGGTGACGAAGCTCGTCACCAAGTCGGGCGAACCGGTGTTCGTAGTACTGTCAGCAATGTCGGGAACCACCAACTCGCTGGTGGACATCTCCGACTACCTCTACAAGAAAAACGCCGACGGTGCCAATGAGGTTATCAACCGCCTGGAGGCGAAGTACATGAAGCACGTCGACCAGCTGTACACCAAGGAGGAGACCAAGGCCGACACACGCGCCTTCCTCAAGGAGGAGTTCAACTACCTGCGCTCGTTCACGAAGGAAATATTCACCTCGTTCGAGGAGAAGAACATCGTGGCCCAGGGCGAGATGATGTCCACCACGATGGTGGCCAACTACATGCGCGAGCAGGGCGTGAAGGTGGTGCTGCTCAACGCCCTCGACTTTATGCGCACCGACAAGAATTCCGAACCCGACCCCGTGTACATCAAGGAGAAGCTGACCGCCCTGATGGCAAATTGCGAAAAGGAAAACGGCGACGACAGCCCCATACAGGTGTACATCACACAGGGTTTTATCTGCCGCAATGCCTATGGCGAGGTGGACAACCTGCAGCGCGGCGGTTCCGACTACACCGCTTCGCTCATCGGTTTTGCGCTTAATGCCGAGGAGATACAGATATGGACCGACATCGACGGCATGCACAACAACGACCCGCGCATAGTGGACAAGACGCAGCCCGTTCACCAGCTGCAGTTCGAGGAGGCCGCCGAGCTGGCTTACTTCGGCGCCAAGATACTGCATCCCACGTGCGTGCAGCCCGCCAAGTATGCAGGCATTCCCGTGCGGTTGCTCAACACCATGGATCCCGACGCCGAGGGAACCACCATATCAAACCAGACGGAGTACGGAAAGATAAAGGCCGTGGCTGCCAAGGACAATATCATTGCCATCAAGATCAAGTCGAGCCGCATGCTCTTGGCAACGGGATTCCTGCGCAAGGTGTTCGAGATATTCGAGTCGTACCAGACTCCCATCGACATGGTGTGCACCTCTGAGGTGGGAGTCAGCATGTCGATAGACAATTTCGCACATCTCGGAGAGATTGTCGACGAGCTGAAGAAGTACGGCACCGTGACCGTAGACACAGGCATGTGCATCATCTGCGTCGTCGGCGACCTCGACTGGTCGAACATTGGCTTCGAGACCCGCGTCATGGATGCCTTGAAGAACATCCCCGTGCGCATGATTTCCTATGGCGGCTCTAACTACAACATCTCATTCCTCATCAAGGAGGAGGACAAGCGCCGTGCACTGCAGAGCCTGAGCGACCACCTCTTCAATAAATAGCGTGCAACGTGGTTCCCCACGTTGAAAAGAAAAGACTATGAAAGGTATATTCCCCACAGACAGGTTCCAGAAACTCAGAACCCCCTTCTACTACTACGATACCGAGCTACTGCGCCAGACGCTCAAGGCCATCAGCGCAGAAGTCTCAAAACACGACTCATGGCACGTACACTATGCTGTGAAGGCCAACGCCAACCCAAGTCTGCTGCGTATCATACGCGAGGCAGGGTTGGGAGCCGACTGCGTAAGTGGCGGCGAGATAGAGGCTTGCGTGCGAGCAGGTTTCCCAAGCTCGAAGATTGTATTTGCAGGCGTGGGCAAGAGCGACTGGGAGATAAACCTCGGACTCGACAGCGACATCTTCTGCTTCAACGTGGAAAGCATACCCGAGCTGGAGGTCATCAATGAGCTGGCAAGGCAGAAAGGAAAAGTGGCGCGCGTGGCCTTCAGGCTCAACCCCAACGTAGGCGCCCATACCCATGCCAACATCACCACCGGCCTGGCCGAGAACAAGTTCGGCATTGCCATGCGCGACATGGTGCCCGTGATGGAGCACGCTGTAAAGCTTGACTCCGTAAGGGTGGTGGGACTGCACTTCCACATAGGCAGCCAGATTCTCGACATGAGCGACTTCGAGGCTCTCTGCAACCGTGTCAACGAGTTGCAGGACGAGCTGGAGCGCCACCGCATGAGCGTGGACCACATCAACGTGGGCGGCGGACTGGGCATCGACTATGAGCATCCTAACCGTGCGCCCGTCCCCGACTTCAAGGGCTACTTCAGCACCTATGCCAAGAAACTGAAGCTGCGCCCGCACCAGACCCTGCACTTCGAGCTGGGACGCGCGGTGGTGGCACAGTGCGGCACACTCCTCACGCGTACATTATATATAAAGAGGGGGGCTGTGAAGCAGTTCGCCATTGTCGACGCAGGATTCACCGACCTTATCCGCCCGGCTCTCTACCAGGCCTACCACAAGATAGAGAACATATCAAGCGACGAGCCTATGGAGGCCTACGACGTGGTGGGACCCATCTGCGAGTCAACCGATGTCTTTGCCAAGCACATAGACCTGAACCGCACACATAGGGGCGACCTGCTGGCAATAAGGTCGGCAGGAGCCTACGGCGAGATAATGGCCTCGCAGTATAACTGCCGCCCGCTGCCCAAGGGCTACACCAGTGAGGAACTATAGTAACAGTAATGCAGGGTGGCTGCTGTGGCCATGCCTGCTATGATTGAGTAAATACTGATTATGGCTGATAGCAAGAGATTCTCCATCGTGATGACCGTCTACGATGCTGCCAACGAGCTTGAGAGCAACCTCCCCGCCTTTCTGGGGCAGGACTATGGCGAAGGCTACGAGGTGGTGGTGATCGACGAGTCGTCTGCCGACGAGACGGCCGATGTGTTGAAACGCTTCAAGGCAGACCATGCCAACCTTTACACCACCTTCCTTCCCAAGCCCGACAGGAAGGTGACGCGCCTGCGGCTGGCTCTCACCCTCGGCGTGAAAGCTTCCAAGCACGAGTGGATAGTATTCAGCGACATAGGCAACGTGCCTCTCAGTGAGCAGTGGCTCAGCGAGATAGCCGGGGCCGCATCTTATCCTACGGTGCTCATGCTGGGATACCAGCGGCCCAAGAAGGGCGACATGCGCCTGCAGACCTTCACCGATGTAGACGATGCCGGTTTCATCATTGGCAAGACCGAGCGCCTGCGTGCCAATGGCCACAAAGGGCGCCTGCTGCGCTATGTGCGGGGCAAGTACGATTTCATTGTAGTGCGTGCCGACAAGGGTCACGACGCCCTACGGTATTTTGAGAAGTCGCTGCACGGCCGTCGCCTGTTAGGCCGCCGCATCCACGTCATGTTCCACAATCTGTTCCATTGACAATGCTGCCATGAAGATAGAGCACATATACCCTGAGGACAACGCCATGATAGCCACCCATGTGGCAATGATTAAGCGTTACACCACCGGCACCGAGGCCGATGGCTTGCCGGATATTGTGCATGTCCACGGCTGCTGGAAGTATCAGGTGGTGAAGAGCGCGCTTAAGGCCTACCGCGAGGGAGCACGCTTGGTGTTCTCGCCCCATGGGGGCTTGGAGCCGTGGATTCTCAACGAGCGCCGCATGACGGAGAAACTAAGCAAGACGCTGCTCTGGCAGCGACGCCTGGCAGAGCATGCCTATGTGGTGATTGCCCATAGCACCATAGAGAGCGACAACCTGGGCGAGCTGGCATGGAACCCGCGGGTTGAGACTATACGCAATGCCGTGGTCACCAACTCCATAACAGAAGAGGCAATGGCAAGGCAGACCTTGGGCATCTACCGCAAGGTGATGGACTCCAACACCCTTGAGCTGATGTCGGACGACAGCCGCAGCCTGATGGCCATGATGCTGAAGGCCGCCATCACCGGCGACCGGCGCTGGGTGACACTTGCCCACCCAGACAGCCTTGAACTCATATCACGGTCCATGCCCGACAACGAGTGGCGCAACCTGCTTATCTATGCCGAACATGAGAACGTGCGTCAGCTGATAGTGCGCGGGGCGGACTTGCTGGGCATGCGGATGCCCGCCATAGACCCGGGCCGCATCAAGAGCTACCTGCCCACGGGCTACCAGCAGCCACAGACCAGGGCCACTCAGGTGGTTGAAATAGTGGAGGAGATGAACCGCAGCCTGCCCACGCTCTACCACCTCGTGGCACTCGACAAGGCACTGCGCAGTGGCGGCGTCGACGACGATAAGCTTATTGCGTGCATGGAGGAAAAGGGTATGCAGAAATACTTCAGTCGCATACTGCAACTTCTTAAGGAACAGACGCTTCTCGACGACGGCTTCCTGCCGTGTGCTCCACTGGATGACAAACAGACACAATCATTACGTAACCTATTATACAATCACTTGAAGATATGAGCACGTCAGACATGCACTACTTGAACCTGCTGTCGCAGTCGTTTCCGACCATAGCCGACGCGGCAAAGGAAATCATAAACCTGGAGGCTATAATGAACCTGCCAAAGGGTACTGAGCACTTCCTCGCCGACATTCACGGCGAGAGCGAGGCTTTTGAGCACGTGCTGAAGAATGCGTCGGGAAACATAAAGCGGAAGGTGGGCGAGATTTTCGGAAACAGCATACGCGAGTCTGAGAAAAAGGAACTGTGCACACTTATCTACTATCCCGAGCAGAAGATAGAGCTGGTGAAGGCTGTCGAGGAGGACATCGACGACTGGTACCACATCACCATACACCAGTTAGTGAAGGTGTGCCGCGACGTCAGCTCGAAGTACACACGCTCTAAGGTGCGCAAGTCGCTGCCCGACGAATTCTCGTATATCATTGAGGAGCTGCTGCATGAGCGCACGGAAGACCAGGACAAGGCTGCATACGTGGCCGTAATTGTTGACACCATCATTACCACAGGGCGCGCCGACGACTTTATCTGCGCCCTATGCAACGTCATCCAGCGGTTGGCCATCGACCAGCTCCACATTCTCGGCGACATCTACGACCGCGGCCCGGGTGCACACATCATCATGGACGTGATGCGCCGATACCAGTCGTGGGACATACAGTGGGGCAACCACGACATGCTCTGGATGGGAGCAGCAGCAGGCAACGACGCCTGCATCTGCAACGTGCTGAGGCTGTCGCTGCGCTATGCCAACCTGGCCACACTCGAAGAGGGATATGGCATAAACCTTGTGCCACTGGCCACCTTCGCCCTCGACACCTATGGCGACGACCCCTGTACGGAGTTCATGCCAAAGCTGCTTAAGGGAGCCAAGATGGATGAAAAGACAATGCAGCTCACCGCCAAGATGCACAAGGCCATCTCCGTCATACAGTTCAAGGAGGAGGCCCGCATCTTCCACCGCCGCCCGGAGTGGAACATGGAGGACCGCTGCCTACTTGAGTGCATCGACCCCGAGCGGCAGGTATGCACCATCAACGGCCACGACTACCCCATGCGGAGCTGCAATTTCCCGACAGTCTTTCCCATGGGACCCATTAGCCCCAATAGCCCCATTAGTTATGACCTCACACCCGAAGAGGCCAGCCTCATGCAAAAGCTGCACCACTCCTTCCGCGTCTCGGAGAAGCTGCGCAAGCACATACGTACCATCCTCTCCCACGGCTGCATGTACAACATCTGCAACCAGAACCTGCTATACCACGCCTCCGTGCCTCTCAACGACGACGGCTCATTGAAGGACGTGGAAATCATTGAGAAGAAGTATAAGGGCAAGGAGCTGATGACATATATCGGGCAGTTGGTGCGCGCCGCCTTCGAGAACGACACCGAGCCGGAACTCAAGGCCTACGCCCGCGACTATTTCCTCTATCTGTGGTGCGGCAAGGACTCACCGCTGTTCGACAAGTCGAAGATGGCAACCTTCGAGCGCTACTTCCTGAGCGACAGTGAGACATTCAAGGAGGAGAAGGGCGCCTACTTCCGCCTGCGCGACAATGCCGACGTATGCGACCGAATACTCGACGCCTTCGGGGTGGTGGGGCAGAACCGCCATATCATCAACGGCCACGTGCCCGTGCATGCCTCCAAGGGAGAGAATCCCATTAAGGCAGGGGGAAAGATGATGGTCATCGACGGAGGCTTCTCCGAGGCATACCATTCCGAGACGGGCATCGCCGGCTACACCCTCATCTATCACAGCCGCGGCTTCCAGCTGGTGCAGCACGAGCCGTTCACGTCGACTAAGGACGCCATACAGCGTGGCACCGACATCAAGTCAACCACACAGATTGTGGAGATGTCTGCCCACCGTATGCTTGTTGCCGATACCGACAAGGGGGCTGAGCTGCGTGAACAGATCAACGACCTGAAGGAACTGCTGCATGCCTACCGCCACGGAATAATAAAGGAAAAGCGCAGTTGAAGCACTGTCAAATGGTGTCAAGACTTTCTAACGAAATAAACTGATAACAATAACCTTAAAAATGTCAAGCTTATGATTACTGTTTCAATGATTCTCCAGCTTTGCATCGTTCTCGGTGCACTTTGGGTGGGTTCGCGCTATGGCTCACTGGCTCTCGGTGCCATCAGTGGCATAGGTCTCGCACTGCTGGTCTTCGGCTTCGGCCTGAAACCCGGCACTCCTCCTACCGACGTGATATACATCATCATCGCCGCTGTCACCTGCGCAGGCATTATGCAGGCCTCCGGCGGCATGGACTGGCTCATACAGATAGCCGAGAAGCTGTTGCGCAAGCATCCCGACCGCATAACGTTTCTGGCACCTCTCTGCACATTCTTCCTGACTGTTCTTGTGGGTACGGGACATGTGGTCTACACGCTCATGCCTATCATCTGCGACATTGCGCTGAAGAAGGGTATACGACCGGAGCGCCCCTGCGGCGTGGCATCCATAGCCTCGCAGGTGGGCATCACCTGCTCGCCCATAGCCGCCGCCGTAGTGGCTTTCGTCACTATCTCCAACGCCAACGGCTTCGACATCACCATACCACAGGTGCTCATGGTGAGCATCCCCGCCTGCATCTGCGGACTCATGGCCGCCGCCGCTGCTTCATACCACCGCGGCCTCGACCTTGACAAAGACCCGCAATTCCAGGCCAAGCTCAAGGATCCGGAGCAGTATAAGTACATCTACGGCAACAGCGCCACCACGCTGGACAAGGAGATACCGCAGTCGGCCAAGAATGCCGTCTTCATCTTCCTCGGCGCACTGGCCATCATCGTCTTCTTCGCCATCTTCCAGAACGCGCTGCCCCACTACCACACGCTGCGCGCCATCAAGGGTGTAGAGCCTTTGAACATCAACCCCATTCTCAGTGTCACCGCCGACCATCTGGTGAAGGCCAACCTGCAGGTGGAGGGCATGACCGAGTACTTCGAAAAGCCGCTGGCCATGAACCTCGTCATCCAGATTGTCATGATTGCCGCCGCCGCCCTGATGATCATCTTCTGCAAGGCAGCGCCCAAGAAGGCCGTGGCAGGGCCTGTGTGGCAGTCGGGCATGGTGGCCGTCGTCGCCATCTACGGTATAGCCTGGCTGGCCGACACCTATTTCTCCAACTATCTGGACGAGATGAAGGTAATGCTGGCCGACGTTGTCAGCGCCTATCCCTGGAGCATCGCCTTGGTGTTCTTCCTCGTCTCGGTGCTCATCAACTCGCAGGGAGCCGTCGTCGTGGCCATGCTGCCGCTGGCCTACTCTCTGGGCATTGCCGGCCCCGTGCTGCTCGGTGTGCTGCCATCGGTCTACGGTTACTTCTTCATACCCAACTACCCCAGTGATATTGCCACCGTCAACTTCGACCGCTCCGGCACCACCGTCATTGGCAAGTACCTGCTGAACCACTCGTTCATGATGCCCGGCCTGATATGTGTCTTCACGTCGACCATTGTGGCCTACATCCTGTCTTTGATATTCTACTAAACAAACAATAAGAAAAGTACAATTATGAAGAAAAAGCAACTGCTTACACTCCTTGCCTTGATGCCCCTGGCACTCATGGCACAGACATTCGACTTCGACATGACGAAGCCGCAACCAGTCTACAACGATGCCCAAGGCTACGGCTACGACGTACTGCCAGCCCCTGACAAGAAGAATCCCAACGCTCCCTTCTACTTCTCGGTGAAGGTGCCCGACGGTAATTATAAGGTGAGCGTGACTATAGGCTCGAAGAAGAAGGCCGGCGAGACCACGGTGAGGGCCGAAGGCCGCCGACTGATGGTTCACAACGTGGCCACGAAAAAGGGTAAGACGGAGACGTTTGAGTTTGTGGTGAACAAGCGCTCGCCGCAAATCGACGAGAAGAACCGCGTGAAGCTGAAGGATCGCGAGAAGGGATACCTGGCCTGGGACGACAAGCTCACCCTGGAGTTCAACGGCGACGCCCCGCAGGTGCAGTCGCTCCACATTGAGCGCGACGACCAGGTGCCCACCATCTACCTCTGCGGCAACTCTACCGTGGTAGACCAGAACAATGAGCCGTGGGCCTCGTGGGGACAGATGATTACCCGCTGGTTCGGACCTCAGGTGGCCATCTCCAACCATGCCGAGAGCGGTCTCACAGCCCGCACCTTCATAGGGGCAGGACGTCTCGACAAGATTCTCACCACGCTGAAGCAGGGCGACTATGTAGTGGTGGAGTTCGGCCACAACGACGAGAAGGAAAAGCGCCCCGGCGACGGTGCGTGGTACCACTACACCTACCAGCTGAAGGTATTCGTAGACAGGGTTAGGTCGAAGGGGGCAGAGATTGTCTTCTGCACGCCAACCCAGCGCCGGCAGTTCAACGACGACGGCAAGTCAATACGCAACACCCACGGCGACTTCCCCGCTGCCATGCGTGCCGTTGCCGAGCGTGAGAAGGTGCCCGTCATCGACCTTAACGCCATGACCACCCAGCTCTATATAGCAGCCGGACCGGAAGAGTCGAAGCACATGCTGGTTCACTACCCCAAGGAACTCTATGGACGCGAGCTTGCCGACAACACCCACTTCAACCCCTTCGGCGCATACGAGGTGGCCAAGTGCGTGGTCATGGGCATGAAGCAGCTACAGTTGCCAATAGTAAAGTTCCTCCGCCCAGAGTGGCAGGACTTCGACCCAACGAAGCCCGATGACTGGCAAGCCTTCAAGTGGGCACCAAGCCGCCTGCAGGACATAGTTAAACCCGACGGAAACTAAAACCATGAAACGACTAACGATAGCACTATGCTTTGCGGCCTTACATGCTGCAGCCTTCGCGCAGTCATGGCCAACGCCCGCCACCGAGGCCAAGCCCGGTGTCAGGTGGTGGTGGCTCGGCTCAGCCGTAGACAAGAAAAACCTGCAGTGGACCATGCGCGAGTATGCCAAGCACGGCATAGGAGCCGTGGAGATAACTCCGCTCTATGGCGTGCAGGGCAACGAGAAGAACAACATACCATACCTCTCCGACAAGTGGATGGACATGCTGCGTTTCACACAGAGCCAGGGGCGCCTGCAGGACATAGAGATTGACATGGCTACAGGCACGGGATGGCCCTTCGGCGGACCGTGGGTGCCCTTGGAGGAGAGCGCCTGCAAGGTGCTGTTCGTAGACACTGCGTTCACAGGAAAGAAGGTGGAGCAGCTCGAACTTCTTGTTCCAGAGAAAGACCGCAAGTACGCCAAGTTACAGAAGGTGATGGCCTATCCCCAGGCTACAGGCAACAAAGCCATGCTGCCCAAGGCCATCGATGTGACTTCTGCCGTACAGGACGGAAAGTTGACGTGGCAGGCACCGAAGGGCACGAAGAAAAGAGATGAATGGCGCGTCATTGCCGTCTACGTACGCTACGGGGTGATGAAGGTAAAGCGCGCCGCCCCTGGAGGCGAGGGCCTGGTCATCGACCATTTCGACCGCACTTCGGTGGCGAATTATCTTCGCCATATTGAGCAGGCCTTCGAGCGTACAAACACTCCCTATCCCCACACATTCTTCAACGACTCGTATGAGGTGAGCGAGGCAACATGGACACCCACTCTCTTTGAGGAGTTTGAGAAGCGGCGCGGCTATAAGCTGCAAGACTACCTGCCGCAACTGCTCGACTCTCTTGCCTCAAAACCCAAAAACCTACCTAAACCCTCTCCAAGCCGAAACCCGCTAATAGACTACCGCGAAACCCTCGGCGACCTGCTTCTGGAGAACTTCACAGAGCAGTGGACGGCATGGGCACACAGCCATGGCGCCATAACGAGAAACCAGGCCCACGGCTCGCCTGCCAACCTGATAGACTGCTATGCCGCCGTGGACATCCCGGAGATTGAGGGGTTCGGACTATCTGACTTCGGCATCAAGGGGCTGCGCACCGACCCGGGCAAGACACGTAAGAACGACTCCGACTACTCCATGTTCAAGTACGCTCCGTCGGCAGCCCACGTGTGCGGCAAGCCCTACACGTCGAGCGAGACTTTCACTTGGCTCACGGAACACTTCCGCACGTCGCTGTCGCAGCTCAAGCCCGACCTTGACCTCATGTTCTGTGCTGGTGTCAACCACATGTTCTTCCACGGCACATGCTATTCGCCGCAGGACGACCCCTGGCCGGGCTGGAAGTTCTACGCCTCGATAGACATGTCGCCCACCAACAGCATCTGGCGTGACGCCCCCTACTTCATGAAATATGTGGAGCGCTGCCAGTCGTTCCTGCAGTGGGGGCAGCCCGACAACGACTTCCTGGTGCTTCTGCCCGTGCGCGACATGTGGGAGAAAAATCCCAACAAGCTGCTCATGCAGTTCTCTATCCACGCCATGGGCAAGCTCGCCCCTGAATTCATCAGGACCATACTCGACATCGACCGTGCAGGCTTCGACTGCGACTACATCTCCGAGCGCCTGCTTATGGATGTCAACTTCACCGGCGGTATGCTTCAGACGAAAGGCGGCACACGCTACCGCGGCCTGATAATACCCGGCAGCGGCAACATGCCCGAAGGCGTGAAAGCCCACATAGCACAGTTGAAAGCCCAAGGTGCCCATGTCTTCTACAGCACCGACGCAGGAGAGCTGGCGAAAGCCGCCAAGCCGGAGACCATGAAGACACAGTATGGCCTGAAGGCCGTACGACGCACTAATCCCACCGGCCACCATTATTTCATTGCCAACCTGACGCCGGAAGACATCAACGCAGGCATCACACTGGCCGTAGGCTTCAAGGACGCCCTGTGGTTCGACCCGCTGACGGGCAACCGCTACCTTGTTGACAGGGACGGCGACAACGTGAAGCTGGCGCTGCGCAGCGGACAGTCGATGATTCTACAGACTTTCGACAGCGAAACCACGCTGCCCACAGGCCTGACAGCCTTGCCAGATGCCATGGCATCCAACGAGAAGGAGTTCCCCCTCAGCGGCCCCTGGACGCTCACCTTCACCGACGAGTCGCCAAGAGTGGCCAAGACTTTTGCTCTCGACACCCCGCAGACCTGGGAAACCCTTGATGACGACAGCGTAGGAATAACCATGGGCACTGGCATCTACACCACCCACAGGAAGCTGACGAAGGAAGACCTGAAGAATGCCACATCCTGGACTATAGACCTGGGCGACGTGCGCGAGTCGGCACGGGTCTACATCAACGGACAGTTCGTTGGCTGTGCGTGGAGCGTGCCATTCGTGCTCGACTGCAAGAACACCCTCAAGGAGGGCGACAACGAGGTGCGCATCGAAGTCACCAACCTGCCAGCCAATCGCATTGCCGACCTTGACCGGCGCGGGGTAAAGTGGCGCAAGATGGAGGAGATAAACGTTGTGGACATTAACTACAAGAAAACCACCTATGGCCAGTGGGAACCAGTTCCCAGCGGCCTGAACAGCAACGTGAGATTGATTAAGAGACAGTAAGAAGACACTAACGATAAATAAAAGCAAAAACTCGAAAATGAAATGACTCACGAATCAGAACACTCACATCACCACCACCATCACCACAGTGACGGTGCAACGGAATTCAAACGCAGGAGCCTTCAGGCCATAGAGCGCCGAAAGGCAATGGCAAAATGGCTATGGAGAGTCATGGTAGCAGTGGCAATAATCATGGGCGTAGCCGTGGTTGCTGCCTATACCATTGGCTGAGAATGTTACTGAAAAACAGGTGGCACTTGACGAGAGTCAAGTGCCACCTGTTTGTAGATAAGTGCCGCCTGCTGTCGATAGAGTGGCACACTTGCTGTGGGGATTTGCTATCCCCGGCTTACGCCTCGCTGAACTGGTCCTTGCCTACGCTGCATACAGGGCATACCCAGTCTTCGGGCAGGTCTTCAAATGCAGTGCCGGCAGCAATGCCGTTGTCGGGGTCGCCTACTGCGGGGTCGTACTCGTATCCGCAGACGTCGCATACATACTTCTTCATAATTCCTTTGGGTTTTTAGTGAGACATTAATACTTGTGTTTTATAGTGCTTTCGCAAAGTTGCTACCGTATGTGCGGCAATCGTCAAGACTTGCCTCGTCGGGCACCCACAGCTTGGCTATGCCTTCGTCCACCAGCTCGAAGCCGGCCTCCTGCAGCTTGGCGTTGAGCTGCTTCACAGCATCGCCGCTCCATCCGTAGGAACCGAAGGCCGCAGCCTTCTTCTTCTTGAACTTCAGGCCCTTCATCATTTCCAACAGGCCGGCAATGGCGAAGGAGTGCCCGTAGTTGATGGTGGGAGAGCCTACCAGCACGGCTTTCGAGCGCCATATCTCCGTCAGCACGTCGTTCTTGTCGTCGCGGTTTATGTTGAGCACCTTGACATACGTCTGAGGAGCCTCCTGGCGTATGCCGTCGGCAATGGCCTCCGCCATCTTGCGCGTCGACTGCCACATGGTGTCGTAGACTATTGTAATCTGGTCTTCCTGGTATGCGTCAGCCCACTTCAGGTATTTGTCTACAATCTGCATGGGGTTCTCCTTCCAGATTACTCCGTGGCTGGGGCATATCATCGAGATCTGCAGGTTCATGTCCATTATCTGCTTCACCTTCTTCATCGCCATGGGGCTGTAGAGGTTCAGTATGTTGCAGTAGTACTTCTCTGCCTCGTAAATAAGCTCTGCCTCGTTCACGGTGTCGTTGTAGAGCGACTCCGTGGCGAAGTGCTGTCCGAAGGCGTCGTTGGAGAAGACTATGCCGCCGTCGCCGTCGAAATAGGTGAGCATGGAGTCGGGCCAGTGCAGCATGGTCATCTCAACAAAGGTCAGAGTGGTGCTTCCCAACGAGAGCGTGTCGCCAGTCTTGACGTTCACGAAGTTCCAGTCCTGGTGGTAGTGCCCGCGTATGATGGCCTCGCCCTTCTTGGTGCAGTAGATGGGCGTGTCGGGAATCTCGCGCATCAGCTCCACCAGGGCGCCGCTATGGTCAATCTCGTTGTGGTTCATCACTATGTAGTCAATCTCCTTGAGGTCTATTTCCTGCTTGAGCCTGCTTACGAACTCGCGGTCGTAGGGCTGCCACACGGTGTCTATCAGCGCCACCTTCTCGTCGCGCACGAGGTAGGAGTTGTAGCTTGAACCGCGGTGAGTAGAGTATTCGTCGCCGTGAAAGTGTGTCAGTTCCCAGTCGACTTTGCCGACCCAGCTGACTTTCGGTGTTAGTTTCTTTGCCATTATTTTCGTTTTTAGAGTTACAATTCGTCGGCAAAGATAGGAAAAAAGATTGTAACAAAGAAACTATTACGGAAGATTAACTAAAATAGTGCGATTTTAGCCATACAGCCATGCCTCTGGCACGGCTGTATGGCTGGCTACTCCTATCTGATGCCTACGGCATCTACCATGACCTTTTTGTTTCCGTGGATGTAGAGGCCGGGGGCAGTGGGCTTGGCACTGAGGCGGCGGCCGTCGAGGGTGTACCAGGCGTCATTCGATATTTCGTCATTTCGTGATGTCGAAATATCGCTAATCCCATCAACCTCGTCGCCGAAGTTGAGCACGAAGGCGCGGACATCAGAGGCAGGGTCGCCCGCCGTGATGCCGTTCAGCGCGAAGTAGGCGCGGCAGGCTCCAATGCTGGGATATTGCGGGGCGTTGGTGCTTGTGAGGTCGGGCTGCGGATAGTAGAGTGTGTTGTTGCCGCTCATCAGGAGGGTGCTCTTATCCTCTGCCGTGTAGGTTACGGCAGCATAGCGCCCTTGGAACTGGACTTTTCTGTCGTTGCTTACGATGTCGTTGAAGCCCTGAGTGATGGTCACGTCGGTAAACACGGGTTCGGTGAGGTCGGTTCCCTCACTCCACTTGATGATATACGGCGTGCCGGCGGTGATGGTGCTGGCCGAGACGAAGCTCAGATAGAGCGTGCCGTCGCTGTCGAAGCGGGTCTTATAGGTCACGCCGTCGCTCTCCTTGCTTTCCACATCCAGCGTCATGATGGTGGCTCCCTTGAGGGGAGAGCCCTCGAGCGCGAGGTTGAACGGCAGGCAGATGGTGTTCCAGTCGTCGTCCTTGTAGAGCGTGCGCCCGGCGAGCTTCACATCCCCTGTGCGCTTGTCGTTCTTCTCTATAAGACCGGTGTTCTTTGAACTGTTGTTGTCTATGATGAGGGTGCCGATGCTCACAGTCTCGGAGCCTGTTATCTGTTTGCCGTCGCTCTTATGTGTCCAGAGCGTGAGCGTGTTATCGCCGACATACGAGGGGATATAGGAGAAGTTCAGTACTACTTCCTTGCCTGCGGGGATATAGGCTATCTGGCCCATGACGGCACTGCCGTTGACGCGCAGCACGAGGTTGCCCGAATAATCGCCCGTGCCGCCGGTGACGGTGGCGGTCACCGTCTGCTCGGAGCCTGTAGCGGACTCACCGCTGACGGCGAACGTGACGCTGGCGGGCTTGGTGTTGGACGGGAGGGGCACGCTGATGGTCAGCTCGTCGTCGCTGATGACGGCTGTCAGTTTGTAGGCATCGCCGTCGAAGCACTCCTGCCAGTCGCTGCTGCCAGTGGGCCGGCTCATCACCTTGATATAATAGGTGCCGTCGGCCACCGTGCCGTCGATGCTGAGGTTGGTGAGGGTGGCGCTGATATGTTCGTCCCATGTCTTAGTCTGTTTCTCCTGGCCGCCAAGGGTCTGTATCACGTTGCCGCTGCCGTCCACCAGTTGCACGCTGACGTCGTAGGCTTTGCTGCCATAGTTGTAGCTGTAAACCAAGAAGTAGAGGCTGATGTCGGTGAAGGCTTTCGTCTCACCGTCGCGGACGTAAGTCTTGCTGGCCGCAGCTCCGTCGGGAGAGCCAAGCCGCAGACCTTCTAATGAGAGGCAGTAGTCCGCATTGCCATCGACGGGCTTCTGTATGCCGATGACGGCGTCCTGCGAGAAGCTGAATCCGTCGAGCGACGACGAGCCGCCAATGCCCTGCTCGTAGGGATTGAGGGCCGAGAGCTGGAAGTAGCCGTCGCTGCTGCCGGCCCATCCCCAGTTGATGTGGAAGTAGTCGGCGTCGTTGTCGTACTGGTAACCGTCGCAGATGAACGAGTGTCCGCCGCCGGTGCTCTGGCCGCCGAGGGCCACGGGCCTACTGGCTTCCAGCTCGCTGTAGATGAGGTCCACCCACGCCGTATAGCTGTAGTTCTTGCGGTAGCAGTGCTGGATGCCGCCGTCGTAGCCGAAGCAGTGCTTCAGCGCGTAGGGGATGGCTTCGCCGTAGGCCGACGAACCGCCGTTGGCGCTCAGCCCGTAGCTCATCTGCAACGCCGTGCCACAGTAGCGCATCAGCGTGGCCACAGCCTGTTGCTGTTCCGTTGTGCCAGTGAGATAGCGCTTGCCGGTTTCCGCGTTCACGGGCGTATAGTTGGCTATCATCTTGTCCCAGGCGAAGGTGGTGGCATCGAGGCCGCTGACATCCAACTCGTAGACGGCCTTGTTCTTGTCCAACGTGGTCGTGGTGTAGCCGTCGATGGCCGTGCAGTCCTTTTCGGGCCACTGGTGATAATACATCAACTGCGCCACTGTAGTAGCCACACAGCCCGTCACCGTCCGGGTGCCGTCAATCGTCGGACACAGGTCGTTGTACGGCCTGCCCTGGTTCCAGTTCGTCTGGACGAGCGGCGCGATGGCCGTCTTGGTAGCCTCACCCCCGACCCCTCTCCGATTGGAGAGGGGAGTGGTTACTTCTTCCGTTGGAAATCCGCCTTGAGAGTATATACTCCCCTCTCCAACCGGAGAGGGGTCGGGGGTGAGGCCGTTCTGCAGCCAGGCTATTTGCTCGGCATAGCCCTGCAGCCATGCCCGCATGTTGTCGGGCAGATCGTCGGGGTCGATGCTGCCACTCTCGCCAAAGCCGAGGATAGGCACGGTCTGGTCATCGTTCGAGACGATGACAAAGCCACCGCTGCTCACGTTGAACATGTAGAGACCACTCACCTGGCCCGCCGACTTCACGGTCGGGGCCGACTTTCTCCTGTTGTGGCTCGACACGAACTGCTGTGCCTGTTCCAGTGCCTGTTCCGCTGTCACTTCATCGGCCCAGGCGCTCACGCCAACTGCAGCCAAGACCATTGTCATGGCCACCCTTGCTATCAATAACCTTTTCTTCATACAAACTACCATTGTTGCTGTTTACATCCAATTTATTGCTTTCGACGGTGCAAAGGTACGACTTTTCCGCGAGATAACCGCTAAGAAAATGCAAATAAATCGCGATTAGTTTTGCATTTCACTCGCTTTTTTCGTACCTTTGCACACGAAAGCAAATATGTGAGGAGTATGATGACAGTAGCATTGAACAATCTTTAATTCTTCAACAATGGATACGCCAAAACAGATACTCAAGTCATATTATGGTTACGACTCATTCCGTCCCTTGCAGCAGGAGATTATAAATCATGTGCTTCAGCTGAAGGATGCGCTGGTGCTGATGCCGACAGGAGGAGGAAAGTCGATATGTTTCCAGATACCAGCTTTGATGATGGAGGGTACGGCCATCGTTGTCTCGCCACTCATCTCGCTGATGAAGGATCAGGTGGAAGCGTTGCGGGCAAACGGCATTGCGGCAGAGGCCCTGAACAGTGCCAACGACGAAATTGCTAATCGGCAGATAGCTGAACGGTGTCTGCGGGGCGACGTGAAATTGCTGTATATATCGCCTGAGCGGCTGATGACGGAGCTGAGATGGATGCAGACAATGCTGAAAGTGTCGCTCTTTGCCATTGACGAGGCGCACTGCATATCTCAATGGGGACACGACTTCAGGCCGGAATACACGCAGTTGGGCAATCTGCATGAAATGTTCCCCAATGTGCCTATTATGGCTCTCACTGCCACTGCCGACAAGATTACCAAGACCGACATCATAGAACAGCTGCACCTTCAAGAGCCGGAAATATTCATCAGTTCGTTTGACCGTCCCAACCTGAGTTTAGATGTGAGAAGGGGATATGCAGCCAAAGAAAAGCTTCGCACCATACTGAACCTGATTCGTCGTCATCAAGGCGAAAGCGGCATTGTCTATTGTCTGGCAAAGAAAACCACAGAGAGCCTTGCTGAGAAACTCAAGAAGGAAGGCATTGCGGTGGGGGTATACCATGCCGGGTTGCCTACGAACCAGCGTAATAGGGTGCAAGAGGACTTCGTCAATGACCGCATTCAGGTGGTCTGTGCCACGATTGCCTTTGGAATGGGCATAGACAAGAGCAATGTCCGCTTTGTGGTTCACTATAATCTGCCTAAAAGCATAGAGAATTACTATCAGGAAATAGGACGTGGCGGCCGCGACGGACTGCCGTGTGAGACCGTACTGTTTTACAACCTGCAGGACATCATCACACTGCGTCGGTTTGCAGAGGAAAGCGGACAGCGGGAAATAAATGCGGAAAAGTTGCAGCGCATGCAGGAATATGCCGAGGCTCAGGTTTGTCGCCGGCGCATACTGTTGAACTATTTCGGCGAGACGAGCAACAAGAGCTGTGGCAACTGTGATGTATGCCATACTCCGCCATCAACGTTTGACGGAACAGTACTCGTTCAGAAGGCTCTCTCTGCCATACTCAGGACTGGCGAGCAAGTGGGATTCACGCTTACCATAGATATTCTGCACGGCAATTTCTCGCCGGAAGTCATATCACGAGGGTACAATCAGATTAAGACCTTTGCTGCTGGCAGGGATGTCCCAGTGAGAGACTGGCACGACTATCTGCTTCAGATGTTGCAGATGGGATTCATCGAGATTGCCTACAATGAAGACAACCATATACATGTAACTCCACTCGGCCAGGATGTGGTTCGTGGAAGAACCAAGGTGCAGCTGGTTGTTATCAGCCGTCAAGACTATAGCGTGAAAGGCCGTCGCAGTAGGATGGAGGAAGGACAGTTTGCGGCAGAGACTGTTAGCGGTCGGACTGAGAACATGGAACTGTTTGAGCGGTTGAAGACTTTGAGGAAAGAAATAGCCGACGAAATAAACAGCCCGGCTTTTGTGGTAATGTCTGACAAGACGCTCCATGCACTGGCTACAGATATGCCTACCACACTTGCAACCTTTGGCAACACCTTTGGCATAGGTGAACACAAGCGTGACACCTACGGCAGACGATTTGTCGAGATAATAAAGCAATATGCACCAGAGGTAGTAGATCTTCCGTTCAAGGAGGATTCGGTCATACCTGCCCCTCAATCAGGGCCTAAAGAGGAAAAGAAGAAAAAGCCGAAAAATCAGATTACAATACAAGGAACCGCTTACGTCGTTGACGAGGACATTTGGGACTCGATTGAATGGCGCAAGGTGTTGAAGGAGATTACAGAGAGGGCATATTGGAACTATCAAGGCCCGCTTGAAATCCACTTGAGTGACTATGTTGCACCGGATAAAGAGCATCGAGAAAGGATTGTTGCTACGCTATGCCATCTTCTAAAGGATGGCTATGGCATGAATGCCAATGAGCAAACAGGTGTTGTGACTATTGCTCAGAAATACGATTACGACAAAGACGGACAAGTGGTTACTATCCCGTCTGGCTCATTCTTTGAGATTCTTTCCCGCTTCCGTTTGTTCGTGATTCAGAACAAGCGCTTTCCTTTCATGGATGGCGAACATGATGAGATTGCGCTGAGGAAATGGTACAGGGAGGTAGGTCATGGGCTTGTGGCGATTACAGATGAAGAAAAGATACTGTTCGACAATCTGGGTGTTGAGTTTGCCGATATGCCAAGGACAAAAGCACAGTATGAGTCCGCCAGTTGCGGCAGCGAGGCTCGAGGGTGACGTTATGCTAACAGGAAAAGGGCGGGAATGGAATCCCGCCCTTTTCCTACGTAATAGCTACTATCTTAGTTGTTCACCGAACCGCCTACGATGTCGAGCAGTTCGTTGGTGATAGCCTGCTGTCGGCTCTTGTTGTACTGCAGGTTCAGTTGTCGGAGCAGCTCGTCGGCATTGTCGGTAGCTGTCTGCATGGCCACCATGCGGGCGGCATGCTCTGATGCCACGCTGTCTAAAAGGGCTGTGTAGAGCATCAGGTGGGCGTACTTCGGGAGGAGCTGTGAGAGTACGGTGTCCATGTCAGGCTCCACGATGAAGTTATCGTTCAACGGTGCCACTTCCTTACCCTCGGCGTTCAACTTCACCTTCTTCTTGCGGTTGTTCTTCAGATACTCCTGACTCTCCTTCGTTGCTGCGATGGACGTGAGGTCGCGCTCATGGTCGCGCTCCAGTTCCTCCTCAATGTCAATGGGCAGGAAGGTCTTGCGGGTGAGCACCTGCGAGCCGGCCGACTTGAAGTGGTGGTAGATGATTTCCACCTTGTCTATCTTGCCGTCGTAGAACTTCTCGCCCAGCTCCATTGCGATGTCGATGCACTGGCGCACGTTGGGCTTGTCGGCAAGCGCTGCAAACTCACCCTGCACGTCGTAGCCCAGCTTCTTGGCCTTCTCATAGACCTTGCGGCCTATCGGGTAAATCTCGACTTCAGTAACCCCCTGCTCACGGTACTCTGCCACCACCTGCTGCATGCGCTTGATGATGTTGGCATTGAAGCCGCCACATAGCGACGAGTTGCTGGAGAAAACCACCAACGCAGCCCTATGGACGGGGCGCGGCTGGTCGAAGATGGTATGTGCCTCAGCCTCGGCAGCAAGGAACGACTTCAGGATGTGCTCCAGCATGGTCTCGTAGGGCAGCATGTTCTGGATGGCCACCTGAGCATGGTGAAGCTTTGACGAGGCCACCATCTTCATGGCAGAGGTGATTTTTCGCGTCGAGTTGACAGAGGCTATGCGGCCTTTTATTTCTTTCAGGCTTGGCATAGGCTATCAGGCTTTATAGGTGCCGGCAATGTCTGCCATCACCTCTTCTATCTTCTTTGTTGTCTCGTCGTCAATCTTTCCGCTGGCCAGCGTCTCAATGACTTCCGGAGCCGTGGAGCGTAGCTTGTCGAGGAACTGGCCCTGGCACTGGCGCACCTTGTCGATGGGCACCTGGCGCATCAAGCCGTGGACACCACAGTAGAGGATGGCAATCTGTTCGCCGACAGGCATTGGTGAGTACTGCGGCTGTATGAGCAGCTGGTTGTTCTTGCGTCCGCGGTCGAGGGTCATGGCTGTCACGGCATCCATGTCGGAGGAGAACTTCGAGAAGGCCTCCAGCTCACGATACTGTGCCTGGTCGATTTTCAGCGTACCAGCCACCTTCTTCATAGACTTGATCTGTGCCGAACCACCCACGCGGCTCACGGAGATACCCACGTTGATGGCGGGACGGAAGCCCTGGTTGAAGAGGTCGCTCTCGAGGAAGATCTGACCGTCGGTGATGGAGATCACATTCGTGGGGATGTAGGCCGACACGTCGCCTGCCTGCGTCTCGATGATAGGCAGGGCGGTGAGCGAGCCGCCACCCTTCACATGACCCTTCATGCACTCGGGCAGGTCGTTCATCTTCTCGGCCACCTCCTGCTGTTCGTTCATCTTGGCAGCACGCTCAAGGAGACGGCTGTGCAGGTAGAACACGTCGCCGGGATAGGCCTCACGACCAGACGGGCGGCGCAGGATCAGCGACACCTCACGGTAGGCCACAGCCTGCTTAGACAAGTCGTCGTAAACGACCAGTGCGGGCAGGCCCCTGTCGCGGAAATACTCGCCGATGGCTGCACCGGCAAACGGTGCGTAGTACTGCATGGCGGCAGGGTCGGCAGCCGTGGCAGCCACGACGATGGTGTAGGGCATGGCGCCATGCTCCTGTAGCGTCGAGACAAGTGCGGCAACGGTACTTGCCTTCTGTCCGATGGCCACATAGATACAATAGACAGGCTTGCCTGCCTCATAGAAGCTCTTCTGGTTGATGATGGTATCGACAGCAATGGCGGTCTTGCCCGTCTGGCGGTCGCCGATAATCAGCTCGCGCTGTCCGCGGCCTATGGGAATCATTGAGTCGATGGCCTTCAGGCCGGTCTGCAGCGGCTCCTTCACGGGCTGGCGGTAGATAACGCCCGGGGCCTTGCGGTCGAGAGGCATTTCGAAAGCACCCGTCAGGTCGATGTCGCCCTTACCGTCGATGGCCTGTCCCAGCGGATTGATGACGCGGCCGAGCATGTTGTCGTTGACGCGGATTGAGGCGATGCGCTTTGTGCGCTTCACCACCTGCCCCTCCTTGATGCCCGACGTGGGTCCTAAGAGCACGCAGCCGACGTTGTCTTCCTCGAGGTTCATCACGATGGCCATCGTACCGTTCTCGAATTCCAGCAGCTCGTTGGCCTCGGCGTTGCGCAGACCGTAGATGCGGGCAACGCCGTCGCTCACGGTGAGCACTGTTCCGACCTCGTCGAACTGCTCAGCGTTGGAGATGCCCTTCAGCTGGTCGAGCAGCACCTGACTGACTTCGCTTGGTTTAATCTTATCTGACATAATTGTAATTTACGATTTACTATTTGAGTGTGTTGAGTATTGTGTTGAGCTTGGACTTCACGCTCGCATCGAGGCGATACGTGTCGTACTCGAGGATGAAGCCGCCGATGAGGTCGGGGTTCACCTCGGTCTCAAACTCCACAGTTCCATTAGTCTTACTCTCCACCATCCGTCGCATCTTCTGCTCCGTATCGGGGCTGACGCGCGCGGCGGTGATGAGGCGTCCACGGATGACGTTCTTCTGCTGACGATAGAGTGTGACGTACGAATTGGCGATGAACTGCATCACCGGCTCCCGGTCTTCCTTCAGCACGAGGCTGATGAATGCGCGGGTCAAGTCGGTGGGCTGGCCGCCGACAGCCGTCAGCAGCAGTGCCTCCTTCTTGTCCTTCGAGAGCATCGGATTGTCAATCGTCTGCCTGAGCTGCGGCACCTCGACGTAGCTCTTGGCCAAGAGCTGCATCTCCTGGTACACAGCATCCTCCAGCTTCTGGTCGGTGGCACTCTTCAAGAGCGCCCGGGCGTAGCGAACCGATATGACTCCTATATCCATACGTACCTAATTATTTTTTAGCAGAAACATCATCCAGCATACGGTCGATGAGATCCATCTGCGCCTTGTCGTCCTTCAGGTTCTGACGGAGAACCTTCTCGGCAATCTCGACGCTGAGCGTGGCTACTTGCTTGCGGATGTCGGCAATGGCGGCCTTCTTCTCCTGCTCGATGGCCACGCGGGCATCTTCCAGCAGACGGGCACCTTCCTGACGAGCCTTATCCTGAGCTTTCTCCACGATGGCGTCGCGGGTGTCGGCAGCCTCTTTCAGTATCTGAGCCTGCTTCTCGCGAGCCTCCTGTAGGATGGATTCACCCTCTTTCTGTATATTGGCCAGTCGCTCGTTTGCCTCATGCGCCTTGCGCAGCGAGTCATCGATGAAAGCCTTGCGCTCTGCCACCATGTTGGTGATGACAGGAAAGCCGAACTTCCACAGGATGCCCAGCACCACAAGGAATGTCAGCGACATCCAGAACAGCAGGCCAGTACTCGGAATCAATAAATCCATAATGCTGAATCTTTAAGGCGTCTTTTTGGAATCAGAGACACATGAATGCGATAACGGCAGCGAAGAGGGCTACACCCTCAATCAGGGCGGCAGCGATAATCATGTTGGTCATCAGCTTACTGATTACCTCGGGCTGACGAGCCATGGCGTCCATGGCCGAACCGCCAATCTTACCAATACCAATACCTGCGCCAATAGCAGCAAGACCTGCGCCTACAGCGGCACCTAACTTTGAAACACCTTCGATTGCCAATAATGTTGTTACCATAATCTTTAAGTTTTAATTGTTTATAATTCTAATTTTACATTGTTTCATTTTTCGTTTTACTCGTGTTCTGGCACAGCTCTTGCCATACCGATAAACACTGAGGACAGAAGGGTGAACACCATAGCCTGGATGAAGCATACCAGACATTCGAGGCACATCATGAAGATGGCCATAATGACGCTCACGGCACTCATGCTGAAGAACACACCTGCTGACATCGAGGCCACCAGGAAGATGATGCACGGCATTGCCACCGCGATGGCGTGTCCTGCCATCATGTTGGCGAAAAGTCGGATCATCAGGGCAAAGGGCTTGGTTAAGATGCCTACGAACTCGATGACAGGCATCAAGGGCACGGGAGCCTTCAACAGCAGGGGTACGTCGGGCCAGAAGATATCCTTCCAGTAATGCTTGTTGCCCGAGAATTGCACTATGATGAAGGTGCAGAGGGCGAGGAAGAACGTCACGGCTATGTTGCCTGTCACGTTACCCGAGCCTGGAGGGAAAGGTATCAAGCCCATCACGTTGCAGGTGAAGATAAAGAAGAAGCAGGTAAGCAGGTAGGGTGTGTACTTCTCGTAGCCCTTGCCAACACCCGGCTTGATGATATCTTCCACCACATACATCACCAACATCTCTACAAAGCCGATGAAACCGCCTGGAGCATTGTCGGATGCCTTATGCTTCTTGTACCAGTGTGCGCTGAACAGGATGCAGCACAACAGGATGATGACGTTGATGAACATCACGGCCACCGTCTTGGTGATGGAGAGGTCGAGAACGGGTGAACCGTTCTCCACTATCTTGCCTGCATGCTCTCCCTCTGTAGCGATGGCCAGTCCGTAGGGGCCTTGGCGCAATCCGTCGGCACTGGCGTGGTGCTCAAACTGCGATGAGCAGAACACATGCCATCCCGACGAGCTGTTGACGATGATGGGCAGTGGGATGACGATGGCGTTCTCGCCTTCGCCCCAGACGTGCCAGTCGTGGGAGTCCTTGATATGCTCAAGCACCACCTCCTTGGCCGAGAAATCCTCCGCCTTCATCTCCGGCATCATGGCCAGCAGCATGAGAGCCATGCAAAGCAGTCGTTTAGTGTGATTCATTTTTCTTGTTTAATGTCTTAATTTCAAGGTTACTGCCATCATTATCGCGTACATTATTAATATAATAGCGGCGAACCGGATGGCATCTTCTCTGTCAGGGGCAAGGAATAATACGTAGAGCACGACCACCGTAGCGACCATCAGCATGCGTATTGTTGCCATTATCAGATAGAAGTGTACCAGATGCTCTGGTGAGCGGCGCTTCACGAAGTCATAGCCTTTGACATAGGCCACTCCGAGCAGCATGATGAAAAGCGCAGCGAGAAAAGTTTCGATTTTCAAATCTCAATACTCAAATCATTCCGTCTTCTCAACACAGAGCGACACCTCGTCCTGTTGCACCTCTACGAATCCGCCGAGTATATCCAGCCGTTGTCCGTCATACTCCACCGCTCCCTTCTGGAGGGTCGAGATAATGGGCGCATGGCCGGTGAGAATCTCGAAGCTGCCCTGAGTACCAGGCACCTTCACGCTCTCCACCTCCCCGGTGAACTCTATCTTCTCAGGAGAAACTATCTTCAACGTCAGCATAATTGTCAATTACAATTGTCAATTATCAATTAACCCTTAGCTGCCTCCAGCAGTTTCTTGGCCTTATCCTTGGCATCCTCTATGGTGCCGACGTTGAGGAACGCCTGCTCGGGCAGGTCGTCCACCTCGCCGTCGAGTATGGCATTGAAGCCCTTGATGGTCTCCTCGATGGGCACCATGACTCCCGGCAGGCCCGTGAACTGCGAGGCCACCGAGAACGGCTGCGACAGGAAGCGCTGCACACGGCGGGCGCGGTTCACCGTCAGCTTGTCCTCGTCACTCAGCTCGTCCATACCGAGGATGGCGATGATGTCCTGCAACTCCTTGTAGCGCTGCAGTATCTCCTTCACCCTCTGGGCGCAGTCGTAGTGGGCCTTGCCCACAATCAGCGGGTCGAGGATGCGGGAGGTAGAACCCAGTGGGTCTACTGCCGGATAGATGCCCAGCTCGGCAATCTTACGGTCGAGCACCGTCGTAGCATCGAGGTGGGTGAACGTTGTGGCAGGAGCAGGGTCGGTCAAGTCGTCGGCAGGCACATAAACAGCTTGCACTGAGGTGATTGACCCCGTCTTGGTTGAAGTGATTCTTTCCTGCATGGCACCCATCTCCGATGCCAGCGTAGGCTGATAGCCCACGGCCGACGGCATACGTCCTAACAGGGCCGACACCTCAGAACCAGCTTGGGTGAAACGGAAGATGTTGTCGATGAAGAACAGGATGTCGGCAGCACCGCCGTCCTTGCCGCCGCCGTCGCGGAAGCCCTCGGCAACAGTCAGCCCCGAGAGTGCTACAGAGGCACGTGCCCCCGGCGGTTCGTTCATCTGTCCATAGACCAGCGTAGCTTGACTCTTCTTCAGCTCCTCAGGATCTACGAGCGACAAGTCCCACTTGCCCTCGTCCATTGCCTGACGGAACTTCTCGCCGTAGCGGATAACGCCCGACTCAATCATCTCGCGGATGAGGTCGTTACCCTCGCGGGTACGCTCTCCTACGCCGGCGAACACAGAGAATCCGTTGTGCCCCTTGGCAATGTTGTTAATCAGCTCCATGATGAGCACCGTCTTACCCACGCCGGCACCGCCGAAGAGTCCAATCTTACCACCCTTCATGTAAGGCTCCAACAGGTCAATGACCTTGATGCCCGTGGCCAGGATCTCCTTCTTCGTCGAGAGTTCCTCAAACGTGGGAGCCTCGCGGTGAATGGGGTAAGCACCCTTCATGTCGAGCTGTTTCATACCGTCGATAGGCTGTCCGATAACGTTCAGCATACGGCCCTTAATCTGGTCGCCGGCAGGCATTACGATGGGTGAACCCAAGGGAATTGCAGCCAGTCCGCGCTGCAAGCCGTCGGTATTGTCCATAGCCACGCAGCGCACCGTGTCCTCGCCGATGTGCTGCTGCACCTCGACAATGAGTTCGCTGCCGTTGCCGCGCTCAATCTTAAGGGCGTCGTGAATCTTGGGTAGCACTTTCTCCGCCTCAAGCCCCTTGGTGTCGAAATACACGTCGATGACAGGGCCGATAATCTGAGAAATGTGTCCAGTAATTTGTGACATAAGCTTTGAATAATATTAGTTATTTGTATTCAGTTTCTAAATTGCCTACAAATTTAGCACTTTTTTTGCAAACGGCGAACTTTTTTCCTGTTTTTTTTTCATTTTCGTGCTTTTTTGGCTTTACAGTCTTCCGAATGCACTGGAAATCGAGGGCGGCGGGGACACTTTAGGGCGGGCGAGGATGACAAAATGATGCATCTTGCCCTTTGGCCTTCCTCTTCCTTTCAAGGCAAAGCTGATGTAAACATCGCTTTGCGCTTGCTTCGTTCGTCGTTTCGCCAGCTTTTTCCTTAATAAAGGAGGGGGCAATCGCATGGTAATTCCGAAATAATTATTACCTTTGCAACCGAAAACTTTTAAATAATTGCAATAATGATAGGAACCCTAAGGGCAAGCGATGTCTATATGGACATGCTGCGCGTGCTGCCCAATGAGGACAAGCTCGACCTGATATCTTAGCTCGTCAAGTCGATGAAGAAGGCCGTCAGCGTGAAGAAGGAGCCGAAGGACCAGAGCCGATAGTCTGGTAATACAGAATCAGTCTCGCGCCGATTCTATGCCATTCAGTTAGGAAAATTTAACGTGCCCGGTTGTAATATTCCCATGTGATTGGCGTATATGATAATAGTAAAGACAAATATAAACCTGATAATGAACAAGAAAAGTATCATCACAGCGCTGCTCGCCCTCGTCACATTGGCGGGGCAGGCTAAAGGGAAAGTTGTCGTATGGGAGCAGCCCACTACTGAGTATGGAAACAGCTACGGCGACGGATTCTTCAATCTCGTCCTTGATGTGACAAAGGTGGAACTGAAGACCGACGAGACGGTGGTGTATATCACCGCCCAAGAGCGTTCCGACTATCCCGACTACTCTTTCCAGTTCGCTGGCGACACTTACCTGAAAGTTGGCGAACAGCGCTATACTATCACGTCAGCCGATAACATTGAACTCAACAAGTTTGTACAGACGAATAAGAACGGTCAGCGCGACATGGCTTTCCACTTCCCACCGCTGCCACAGGACACTAAGTCTTTCGACTTCATCGAGGGCGACGGCGAGCGGGCCTTCCAAATCAAAGGCATCAAACCAGTAGAGGAACGTTGGAAACAACTGTTCCCCTCATATTGGTGCAACGAGCAAGGTGACTGGAAGATTGCCTTCTTCGACGATTGCGCCATCTACGACTGCAAGTTCTGGAACTACGAGCAGCGCGACGTGAACCCCAAGACCGGCGAGGCTACCATCGTGATGCGCAACGGCGGCGAGGAGATAAGGGTCACGGTCGGCAAGGACAAGAAAGGCAAGCGGCAGATTCAGATTGGTAACGTAAAAGCTGTGTACACTATGATTACCAGCCGATTCCTTCCCGACTATCCCACGATGGACACACGCACAGACTTTGCAGATACGAACTACAAGACCGACACCGTGACGGTGGTGGGCTGGCTCAAGGATATGCCCGAGCACTACAAGAGCCTGAAGACCTTTGAATTTGGCTACGCAAACTTCCTCACCGACGAGCAGGAGTCTGTCCATGCCGACTTGGATTCCTTGGGACGCTTCAGCGTGAAGATTCCCGTTCTGAACAGTACCGAGTTCCGTTGCGACTGGCGCCGTTGCTTCCTCCGCACCATGCTGGAGGCGGGCAAGACTTACTTTATGCTCTACGACTTCAAGGAGGGCCGACGCTATTTCATGGGTGAAGACTGCTGCCTGCAGAACGAGTTGTTCAAGTACCCGCTCAGCTGGAATTCCGTTCGACTATATCAGGGGAGAGACGGAGCAGGCGAAGGCACACAGAAACTTTTTGACCAGTACATCGTATCGGTTGACAGCCTGCTCAAAACGGAGTACGCCAACACCGATTCACTCTGTGAGGCACATCCGACGCTCTCCACCCGCTTCAATCGCTACAGGAAAGGAAACATCTTGTCGCAGCAGGCACGCGACTTCGGACAGGCACGCTTCAAGGCTGCTCAGTTCCAACTGCCCGACAACGCCCGCCAATATGCCCACGACACGTTCTGGAAAAAGTTGGAGAAGCCTTACACTCTGCACAGCGACCTCAGCACGTTCTTGCGCGACTATCTGGACGATGCGGCCAATAACATAAGTATTTCCTTCTCCATTAATCCACAAGACCACCTTGAGGAGTATGCCTCGAACGACGAGGAGTTGGCATTGCTCAAACGCTGGAAGGAATGGATTGCTGAAGCAACGGCAGCAGTAGAGAAAGCCCCGACGGATGAAGAGAAACAGAAAGTGGCCGAAGAGCTGAACGCCAAAAATGCCGACATGATAGAGCGGGTAAGCAAGATTCTCAATGGTCAGAAGGGCATGAAGTTCGTCAGTGGAAAAATGCTTATGGAAAACATGAAGAGTCACCTCAAGCTGCTCGACTCACTACAAGCCACTCCCTTCATCAAGGACATTGCGCTCTCACGGATGGTATATAATGATATTGACCACAGGCGCACGTCGCTTCTTCCAGAGGTGATTGACACGCTGAAGATGCTGGTGAGCAATCGCGAGTGTATCGCGATGGTGGAAAAGAAGAACGATTACTACCTTGCCATCGAGAACCGCGAGTTCGACAAGCTGGTGCTCAAATCATCGGATAACCTTGCAGACCTGAGCGAAGGCGAGGCGCTGCTGAAGAAAATCCTCGAGCCGTACAAGGGCAAGTTCGTATTGCTCGACATCTGGGGCACATGGTGCAGTCCCTGCAAGGAAGCTCTATCGCACTCCACTGAGGAGTACGCCCGCCTGAAGGACTTTGACATCCAGTACCTGTATCTGGCAAACCAGAGTCCTCGGGAATCGTGGGAGAACGTCATCAAGGAGTATAACGTAAGCGGCGACAACGTGGCCCACTACAACCTGCCCGTTGAACAGCAGAGCGCCATCGAGCGCCACTTGAACGTCCATAGTTTCCCCACCTACAAACTCTTCAACCGCAACGGCGACCTCCTCGACCTAAAGGTTGACCCGCGCAACCTTGAAGAACTTGCAAGATTGCTTTCTGCGCTCCGCCCTCGCTGAACGTTTGTCTGAGTCTCTCCTCGGTTATCGACATAATTTCATTACTTTTACTGGGCTATCTGAGCCGACTTCCAGATTGGGGCAGAGTGTCTCCACGCCAGTATCCACGAATCCGCATTTCTCCATCACGCGACCAGACGCAGGGTTTGAAGGAAAATAGTCACCCCAAAGCGCAGTAAAACCCTTTTCATTGAAACAATAGTCGATGACCATCTGAAGTGCTTCCGTACAGATGCCTTTGCCCCAAAACGGACGGGCTATCCAATAACCTACCTCAGCTTGATCTTCAGCAATCTTCAGGTTTGATGCGGATGCCGGGAGGTAGCCCACACAGCCAATAGGCTGACCTTCGGTCGACCTCTGTCGCGACTCGGCAGAGCTGATGCCAGCATCGCTCAGCTCTCGCTGCTCCATCGGTTCGCCAGTCTCTTTCCATATTACCGCCCACATCCCTTCTGCGCTGAAGACAGTCCGGATAATCTCCAGACTCTCCTCCACAGACTTATGCGGTGGCCATCCAGCACGAGGACCCACCTCCGGGTCGCTGGCGTATTTAAACAGCGTCTCGGCATCACTATCCTGCCAAGGCCGCAATAATAATCTTTCTGTTTCCATATTATTTCTTCCACCTCTTAAGCACCGGGAAGAAGCCTCGCATCATCTGCTTGTACTCTTCCTTAGTCATGGGCTTAGGCATCTGTTTGTTGACTTCATCTACAAACTGTGAACAATGCTCAATCATTTCGTCCATCGTACATTCCTGCAAGAATTTGCCGTCCTTATAGCAATACTGGCAATAGTCATAGTTCGTGCTGCCGTCTGCATTGGTGCCGCAGTCCTCGTTCTTGGTGAGAGGCATACCGCAACTCTGGCAGAATTTCATTTCTTTATTCATTTTTCTATTTTGTTTTATCGTTTGACGCTGCGAAATTACAAATAGTTGCGGATTCCGCCAAATTTCTGGGATATTCCGTGCTGTGCGGTTGAACTGCAGTATGACCGCAAAGCGGTCACCTCTCAATGTCGGGCGGTGCAAAGCACCCCCGGATGACGCTGAAAGCGTCAGCGCTCAATAACCGCGGTGTGCACAGCACCCCCAAGCCCCCTTGCCCCCTAAAGGTGGAGTTCCTGCAGAGTCTGTAGTTCCCCCTTTAGGGGGTTGGGGGGCTTATTAAAGACCATTGTCATACCTGTCACCCTCCTGTCACCCTCTGTCACCCTCAAACAGGGTGCAAACGCTTTGCAGTAGGACATTCTGTCACCCTGACACCCTATTTCAAAAAAAATTGGAACATGACCTTTGGTCCGTGTCGGTCACTACCACTATTTACAATGCAAAGGAAATCATAATTCATTGAGTCCACTTTCTAAAGTGGACTCAATAATTCATTGTACCGACAAACCTTTTGCACTGAGCTACGGTTGAAAAAAGAGACGCTAAAAGCGTCTTCGCTCAATGCCGGGGGGGGGCGCCCTTCCGATGTGCAGGGGCACTCTTTCTTTAGAGTGTTCCGGCGGTCACTGTCTGCCCGCAGGCCCTTCGGGCGCTGCGGCATTGAGAGGCAACGCTTTCAGCGTCATTCCAACCGCACAGCACGGGATATTCTGCACTTATTTGTGATGAATGGTATCTCTATGATACCTATTTATCTCCATTTTTAACTTTCAAAAGTAAAAAAGCAGCTGAATATTTGTTTTTCTAAAGTAAAAAATGTAACTTTGCACCATGTTTATTATTCTTTATGCAAATGGACAGATTGTTTAAGACATACGGTCGCCTGTTGGCGGAGACGGATTTGAGATTCACAAGGTATCTCTATGAGAAGATAAACTGGGACAATAGGCTCATAGTCATCAAAGGGGCCAAAGGCGTAGGCAAGACTACAATGCTCCTACAGCATATCCTGCGCACTTTCGAGGACAAGCAGAAAGCCCTTTACGCTTCGCTTGACCATATATGGTTTGCCAATCACTCGGTTCTTGACCTGGCAGAGTATCACTACACGCATGGCGGTACGCACTTGTTCCTGGATGAAGTGCACAAGTACAAAGGTTGGCAGCAGGAGATAAAGAACATCTACGATTCCTATCCTGGACTACACATCGTGGTGACAGGTTCCTCAATGTTGAAACTGGAGGAGTCGATGATGGGCGACTTGTCTCGACGCCATCGACAATACACATTGGATGGATTGTCGTTCAGGGAATATCTGCAACTGGAACAAGTGGCCCAACTGCCTGTGCTCACTTTAGAAACGGTGCTGAACGACCATTTCATGCAGGCATCGCAAATTACGTCGAATGTGAAAGTGCTGCAGCATTTCGAGAAATATATCGAGACAGGCTATTATCCTTTCTATCGCGAGGAAGGTGACGGCTTTTTCGACCGTCTCCAGCAGGTGATAGAAACCATCGTCACCAGTGAGATTCCTTCGGTAAGCAACATAGAATACGACTCGGTATATAAGGCCAAGCAACTGCTGGCAGTGCTGGCAGAGAGTTCGCCTTACACCTTGAATATTTCAGGTCTCTGCGTTACGTTGCAGGCTTCACGCAACAATGTATTGAAGCTGATTGACCTGATGGATAAGGCCGCTTTGGTGCGCCGGCTCTATGGTGCAGATAGCGGGATGAACTTTTGGAGCAGCGAGAGCCAACGAGCTTGCTCGATTGGCCGAGTCGCGACAAAAGTCAAGAACATTAATATGCTGACAAAACCGGAAAAGGTATTGTTCTACAACACCAACCTGATGCATTGTCTGACTCCACATGTTGAAGACGGAACGATGCGTGAAACCTATTTTGCCTCACAAGTAGGCGTTGGTCACAAACTCTCCATGCCTAATCAGGGTGATTTGGTAGTGGATGGCCGGTGGCTGTTCGAAGTGGGTGGCAAGAGCAAAGGATTCAAGCAGATAAAGGGCATTGAAGACAGCTATGTTGTCAGCGACGGTATCGATATCGGACACGGCAAGAAGATTCCGCTTTGGCTCTTTGGCCTGCTCTATTGATTTTCGAGGTCTTTATGTCGTTGCTTTAGATCATTTAATGCCACCCTTACGAGGGCTTCCGGATATTATCAGTATGTTCATTCTTAATCAGACAACGGTAAAGCCAATTATTTCAAATACTCCATAATTCCTTTGCGATACAGTTCTGCGGGGTCGTTGATGCCCTTCGCAGAGAGACGGTCATAAATCTGGCAGAAAGACTTCACGTCAGCCTCGCCAAAGTTGCGGTAATCCTCAGTTTCTTTGTCTGCTATCTTGCAGTTATACCAACAAGCCAGACTCTCGAAAGCACTCCAGGGTACGAATGTCAGGTCTTTCTTCGAGTTTAGAGAACGAGTGTACTCCTTCATCTCCTCTACGATAGGATCGATGCTGTCCTGCATCAGGAAGATGCCGAACTCATGGCTGAACATCGCCAGTTGATAGTCCAGAGACTGATTGTAATAGACGGTATTGGTGTTCTCGTTCAGGTTGTTGTACGACGGGCCTTTTGCACCAGCACGATACAACAGCCAGTGATAATCGCCTCTGTTCCATGTGTAGCCCGTTACGCGCTCCCAATCTTTGACGAAAGAAATCTCCTTCATTTTCTGGCTCAGCTGACTCTGACGCTCTTCCATATCTTTCTTCGCCTGAGGATATACCGTCTTGAGATAGTTGTCGTAGTTATCGACATATACTTTGGCGATGGTATTGGCTATATTCATGATGTAGGCAGGTGAGTTATAGCCCTTTGCCATCTCCTGATATTTGTCCATCACTTTCTGAAGGCTATCCGCATTGGCGAATGTCTCTGCTGAGACCATAAAGAAGAAAGTACCTGCCAACATACCGCCTTCACCTTGGCCGAATGTCAGATAATCCTTGTATTTCTGGAGGGTATCGACAGCTGCCTTAGGGAGCGTGTTACCATATTTAGTAGTATATTCGTCATCTGAGAACCCCAAACCCGCAAGCGTATAGAGATGGGTGACATAGTTCACCTCTGGACGAATTTCAAACAGAATCCGTGCATCGCCAGCCTGCTTTTGCGGCTGGTTGCCACAGTTGATCAACAACAACGCGAATAACAAAAATAATACTGTTCTTTTCATATTACTTCTTAATCTTATTGCCTTATTATTTCCTCCATCTCTTAAGCATCGGGAAGAAGCCTCGCATCATCTGCTTGTACTCTTCCTTGGTTATATGAACTGAGGCAGTTGACCCTCTTGGAATGCCTTTTCTTTCTTGGGGAATGTAGCCTCGTAGGCCTCGAAATCTTCTGGATTTTCGTCAGCCACGAAGTATCCCTTGGGCGGACAATAGGTCCCCTCACGATTGCCCCAATAGCCTGGAATCAACTCCTGGGCAAGGAAAAATGGCACTTCAGCCTCTCGCGCCTCTGCATGATAGTGAATCTTCATCTTGCTGGCAAGGTCGAAGCCAGCGTGCTTGTAGAACTCGATATTTCCTTCCATCTGAATCAGTCCAATCTCCATCTCCTTGGCCTTCTCCAATGCATACTGGAGCAACTTCAAGCCATAACCCTTACGCTTGTAGTCTGGATGAATGCTGATGGGGCCGAAAGTCCAAGAAGGGTAGGACGTTCCACCGTCAAGGATAATCTCGGCTTTCGAGAACATCACATGACCGATGATCTTCCCGTCCAGCTCCATCACGAAGTCCAGCTCAGGAATGAAGTCGGGATTGGTTCTATACTGATTGAGCACGTAATGCTCCGTGCATCCAGGACGATAGACGTTCCAGAATGATTCACGTGTGAGGTTCTCCACCTCACGATAATCTTTGGGTTGTTCTAATCTGATATTCATTGTTACCTTGTTATTTTCTCACTTAATTGTACTTTTGCGGTTTTCGACTGCAAAGTTATCAATAATTGCAGGAATCTCCAAATATCTGGGATATTTTGCACTTATTTGTGACGAAAGGCTAATTACCACTCATTCGCTGACGCTCTGCCTGTCCGGCACCAGTGCCCTTATACTTACTCTTCGAGGCGTTGAATGTGTAGCGCAGCGTGATGTTCAAGTTGTGGTTGCTGCGCACAGCGCTCTCCTTAACCTGATAACCACCACAGCTCATGCGCATGTCCTGAACACTACGCTGCAGCACGTCGTTGAGGCTGACACGAAGACAAAGAGCATCATTCTTCAACCAACACTTTTGAACTACAACCCCAAGAAGATATGATGCCGACTCCATGTGGAAGTTGATGAAATCGCCCTTGGTCATGATGTTCATGTTGGCCTCTACTTGCCAACGGTGTGGCAGACGGAAAGCATTGTTCAGGTCGATGAAGAAGATAGGCTTCGTGTAAGTCTCCTTGACTTTGCCTGTTTCTGAGCGTGGATCGTCAAACTCCATCGTGTTCCAGAACTTCTGTCCACCAACAGTCCAGTTTGGGCTCCAGATACCGAAGGAGGGATTGGCAGAGAGGAAGACTGCCAGATTGCGTACGGGATCCTCCAGGTTGACGCGTTTCATCATAATCATCCCCTCATTTCCGTATGCGCGAGGCAGTTGTGACGGCGTGTTGTCGCGACGTTCGTAGGCCGCAAAGAGATTCAGCCACTTATAGCGGACATTGATGCTTACCTCCTGCATCGTAGCGTTCTTCAGCGTCGGGTCGCCCTGCAACAGCGTGTAGGAGTTGATGTAGGTGATGCGGTCGCTCAGGCTATTATAGTCAGGACGGATGGTCTTGAAACTGTAGGCCAGCGAGGTCTGCACAGGACCGAACTGCTTAGCCCACGACAGACTGGGGAAGAACTCGTCCTGATAGCGCGTCATATTGTTAGCAGCATCGAGATGATCTGTATAGTCGAAACCCACATGCTCATAACGTAAACCAGCACTGAAGTTACCCACCTTCTCCAGATTGAAGTTATAGGCCACGAAGGCAGCTATATTGTTCTCCTTCACCTTAGAATCAGAAGCAGGCAAGGGATAGTTGGTGATAGAAGAACTGTTGTTGCGAGTCACAAACGAGAGCTCCGTTCCTGCCTCCAACTGTCCTTTCCAGACGGGATAGGCCAGCACCAGTTTCGTAGCCCACAGAGAGATAGTTGTGCTATTGTCCTGCTCCATCGCATGGTGGTCTGTATGGTTAACGAGTTCATTGATATGATTATCCACGTTAGTCTTGTCCGTCAGGAAATCCATGTTCAGGTCAATGCCCATTTTACCTACCTTACCATTGTAATATGCATTGCCCTCCCAATTATAGAAGGTGTGGCGATGCTCGTCTTGAGTAGAATAATTGTGTTCCTTCTCCTGGAGGGGCAGGCGCTCGATGTCCGTCTCCACCATCAGGTCTGTGGTGGCGTTGAAGCGGTCGTTGCGTTGGATCCTGGCACCAACGGAGTGGTTTTCGGCTATCTGCCAGTTGAAGCCCAGGTTGTAGTCAATCCCATTGTTCTTAAAATGGTTCCTGGAATGAGAATTCTGATTGATGTTCAAAACTCCCTTATCAGTAGGCAGGTAGTTTGTCTGCTCGTCGCTGAAAAGAGTTGTCTGGTGCCATTTCCAATAGTTCACCATCCCAAACAGGTCGAGATTGTTATGGCGGTATCGTAGGTTCAATTGGGCGTTAGGGTCGCTCTTGCCAAACCTCAGATCCTGATTCAGACCAGTATTCACGTCGAAGCCAAAGCCGTCGCCCTCCCTGCGAATGGTCTTGATCCTCACGACTGACGATATCGTAGCATCGTATTGCGCACCTGGATTGGTAATCACCTCCACGCTCAGAATCTCCTCCGAACGCAGCCGCTTCAGTTCGTCCTTGTCGCGCATCTTGCGGCCATTGATATAGAAAATTGGTGTACCTTTGCCCAGCACTTCGAGTTCGTCGCCCTTCATCGTCATGCCAGGCACCTTTGCAAGCATCTCCTTTGCCGTTCCTGACTGTGCAAGTACCGAGCCCTTAATCCTCGTCACCATCGAGTTCCCCTTCAGTTTAGTCCTCGGCAGACGACTCTTCACCACCACTTCGCCCAACTGCTGCGTCTGGTTATACCACAGGGTCGTGTCCATAGAAATACTGTCGTTCGTCTGTGCGAAGGACGTCACAGTCGCCATTATCACTGCAGCCGTCATGGCTGCCATCTTTAAACAGAATTTGTTCATAACTTAGCAATTTTGAATAATTTGCCTGTTGGACGATGCAGAGATATGCTAAAGTTGCGACTTAGCTCCAACATGTGACGAATGGTACGATTCTGTGACGAATGGTATTATTTGCTGCGAATAATATGTCCTTCCTGTATGGCTGCGAAGAGGGCAATGCAGGCAATCACCCATGCAACCGGGACGAAGTATGACTGTCCGATAGTCATCACACCGATAAAAAGTAGGAAGCCCGTCACTTTGTTGGCTTTGGTGTGTAAGTATTCAATCCTATGTCTTACCACATACGAGCAGATGGCATTGACGATTTTCACCAGCGCGATAAGTCCTATCATCATCCACAGCGTAGTAGGCAGTTTCAGCCACGGAAACAACTTATATCCTACTGCCAAAACAAATACGAAGTCTGCCAAGCTATCCAATCTGGCCCCGAATCTACTCTCCACTCCCCATCGCCTTGCAAGAAAACCGTCGAGCATATCGGTAGTACCAGCAATCACATAGAGCGTCCAGAAGGGCACAGTCATTGCATCCACCAAAAGCAATGGCAGTCACAATACAATTCGCGACACAGACAGGAAATTAGGGATTCGCTTCATTGCTCCAACGGTATCATCACACCACATTGGTAGTCGGGCATTCTTCCTTCGCCTCGTTGAAGGCAAGGTACCCTCGCACGATATTATCAACATCGCGGGTCCCTCCCTTCTTGGCTATGCCAATAATCTGCACATCATTACATACTGCAGATAGTGGGCAGGCTCCATTGGCAGAGGAATGATGCCAAACGGCCAGATCCAATGGTCTTGAGGACTGACCAGACGGATAAAATGGCTTCCGACGCCCATAAGCAGGGCTATTCTGTGTGGTGATAAAAGGACTAAAGAATGTTAACGTCGTGTTTACCCTATTTGGGGACCAAATTACAGGCGGTAATCCTTACAGCCATCTTGATGGCGTTACAAGTTGTAAGCATATGGCTGCGTTTCTGTTTAATTTTGACTCTTAGATATGCCATAATGTCAATTAACATTTATTGGTACTCTTATCACCACACAGAAAGGGCTACGACAAATAGTCCGATGATGTTAGGCTTAGAGCTACACTCTTTTTCTATTGGCGATACCCAATGACGAATCAAGGCATAGACGAGACAGAAGACCAATAGACTCTCGACAAACCACATGTGCCCAATCTCCAGTTTACCAGTCAAGATGCTGATGAGGGCACCCATAAAAAGCAGAGGAATACCCAGTCGAAGCAGTTTCTTATGTACGAACTGTTTAGCCCCTTGTTTATCGAAACTCCTTGGGACAAAATAACCAGAGATAAAGAAGTATAGCCCCATAAAAAAGGCAGCATTGGTAGAGAAGAAATGCCAGATCCAAGGCATAAATTCGGCAGGATTGGATGGTGTATAAGCCCAATCGCCACCATTGCCGTAAGCCTGACCGGCATGGTGCATAATCACCAGGACGGTCAGGCAGACCTTCATATTATCGAGATAATATAGACGTTTCATTCTATATCCAGATGCAGCTTTGTAGCCACATTGCATAAAATTGTTTTGCTCATCGAATAAATTATTTCTTCATGGTTTGTTCGCCTCGCTTTGTCATTTCCTCTACAAAGGCCTGTTCGCCGTTCTCACGAATGTAACGGATACAGGCAGGCCGGTCACTCCTGAAAACTAAAGCAAAAAACTTTCCTATCAAATTGTTATGAAGCCGACAATCCTTGACGTCCATCCCGCACTCAGCACATGTATGGAAGCCTTTTTCCATACAACACTTGCGAATCATACACCATGCAGCCTTTTCGTTTTCATGACAACCAGGGCATTTGCCCATGCGGTATTTCCTGCACGCTCCGCAGTAGAGTCCGCAAGCTGCAATCATTTTTGTATTTACTTCAATTTCCTTCATATATATATCTTTTAATGTCTGCCCCATTGTTGGTGAGGCAGACAATTTATAATCATTGGATTGGTATCTGAATGATAGAGAGCCATTTCTCTGGGTCTTCCTGATTCCAGGCACCATCGATGTAGCAGGTGCGGTGCTGTCCTGCAATCTTGTAGCCTTGCTCCTCGATGTAGCGGAATGCCTCGATGAATGACTCGTAGAAGCGTTCGTATGGGCCGACATGCTTCATACAGAGGGCCTTGGGAACTGCTGGCAAGCGCTTAAACTTGATGATGGTGCTATCTGTTCCCATCTCCTCCACTTGCTCACAATACTCTATGTCGATATTGGTTGGCGTATATTCCTTGTTATGCTCTATAGTAAAGCAATAGCCTGGAGGCGGACACTTACAGCCAAGACGCTGCATCTCAGGCCCGATCTTCTCGTAGCACATGGGGCCGATGGCGGCATAGTTGGGGATGACTTCACGATGACTTGCCACGATGATTTCGGGCAGTGATTGAATACTGAATTTTTCCATTGTCTTCATTTCTTTGCGAGAGTCTCTCCAGTCGAGCAGTCGGTTACGGCGGGCTATCAGCTGCCGTAGCTGTGCTTCCGTTTCCTTGATCTTCTCGGTCATCTGCCGGATGCTGGGCGTGTGCGAATCTTCTTCATACAGATCCTTTATCTCGTCAAGCGAGAACCCGAGTCGTTGCAGGTCGCGAATGTCCTTAAGCTTCTGCATCTGGCCAATGCTGTAGTAGCGGTAGCCCGTCCACTCGTCCACCTCGTCAGGCAACAAGAGTCCCTTCTGCTCATAGTGACGCAAGGTCTTTACGGTTACCTGCATCATCTGTGAGAACTCTCCGATTTTTAATTTCATTTTACTC